>CAMPIY010000126.1 GCA_946886645.1 uncultured Sphingomonas sp. | reverse complement strand
ATCGACGTCGCCTACCGCTTCTTCGCGACCGACAAGCGCAAGTTCATCGTCGCCGATACGCCGGGCCACGAGCAATATACGCGCAACATGGTGACCGGGGCCTCGACCGCGGAACTGGCGGTGCTGCTGGTCGATGCACGGAAAGGCGTGCTGGAGCAGACGCGGCGCCATTCGATCCTGGCGAGCCAGGTCGGAGTGCGTCGGTTCGTGTTGGCCGTCACCAAGATGGACCTTATTGACTACGACCGCGACCGGTTCGAGGCGATCGTTGCCGACTATCGCAGCTTCGCGGAGCGGATCGGGATCGAGGAATGGATCGCCATTCCCGTATCGGGCCTCAACGGCGACAATATCGCCGGACGGGGCGAGGCGATGGGCTGGTACGAAGGCCCCACGCTGATCGAGCATCTGGAGACCGTGCCCATCGACAGCGCGGCGGACGAGGCCAAGCGGTTCCGGATGCCGGTGCAATGGGTCAACCGCCCCGACCAGCATTTCCGCGGGTTTGCCGGGCAGATCGCCGGAGGAAGCGTAAAGCCGGGAGACGAAATTCGCATCCTGCCTTCGGGCCGCACGACAAAGGTTGCGCGGATCGTCACCCTCGACGGCGATCTAGATGAAGCTGTTGCGGGTCAGTCGGTCACATTGACGCTGGCCGACGAGGTCGATTGCTCGCGCGGGGACGTGATCGCCGCGGCCAAGTCTCCGCCCCACGCCGCCGACCAGTTCGAGGCGACGATCGTCTGGATGGCCGAAGAGGAGATGGTACCCGGCAAGGGCTATTGGCTGAAGCTTGGCACGCAGATGGTCACCGCGACGGTCGCGCACCCGAAGTATCAGCTGAACGTCAATACGCTGGAACAGCTGGCGGCGAAGACGCTCGATCTCAACGCCATCGGCGTGGCCGATGTAACGACCGACCGGCCGATCGTGTTCGAGCCTTACAGCGATGCCTCGGGGCGAGCGCCTAATCGCGCGCTTGGCGGGTTCATCCTGATCGACAAGCTGACCAACGCCACGGTCGGGGCCGGGATGCTCCACTTCGCACTGCGCCGGGCGGAGAATGTTCACTGGCAGGCGCTGGACGTCGGTCGCGAAACCCACGCCAGGCTCAAGGGCCAGAAGCCGGCGGTGCTATGGTTCACCGGGCTAAGCGGCGCGGGCAAATCGACCATCGCCAATTTGGTCGAAAAGAAGCTGGCGGGCCTAGGCCGGCATACGTTCCTGCTGGACGGGGACAATGTCCG
The DNA here is from genome assembly GCA_946886645.1 of uncultured Sphingomonas sp. The sequence goes on along the minus strand of CAMPIY010000126.1, from coordinate 4,209 downwards.
TCACGGGCTCAACAAGGATTTGGGGTTCACCGAAGCCGACCGGATCGAGAATATCCGCCGCGTCGGCGAGGTGGCGAAGCTGATGGCGGATGCCGGCCTGATCGTGCTCACCGCCTTCATCTCTCCCTTCCGGGCCGAGCGGGAGATGGTGCGGCGGATGATGAACGAAGGGGAGTTCCTCGAAATCTTCATCGACACGCCGTTGGCCGATGCGGAGGCTCGGGACGTCAAGGGCCTCTATGCCAAGGCGCGCGCCGGCGAGCTTCCCAATTTCACCGGTATCGACAGTCCCTACGAGCCGCCGGAACAGCCGGAATTGTGGATCGATACGACGGCGATGTCGGCCGAGGAGGCCGCCGATATGGTCGTCGATCTGTTGATGCGCGCACGCTAGCGCGGGATCGCGCCGCCAGCCTTCATCTCGGCGACCGTGACGATCCCATTATGATCCGTGTCCAGCCGGTCGAAATTGAGCAACATCGCGGCGCGATGCTCCGCCGGGCTGATCTTCCGGTCGCGGTTGCTGTCCATCCGGCCGAGCAGCGGCGCGGCATTGGCGGTATTGGGAGGCGGATTGTTGAACCGGTCGAACTCCTCCGCCGTCAGCTTCCCGTCCTTGTCCGTATCGAGGAGCGCGAACAGCGTTTGATTGCGCTTGCTCGCTTCCCTTGAAGCCTGGGCGCGCTGCGAGCTTTCGATCTCCGCCGCGTCGAGCTGGCCGTTGCGGTCACCGTCCATCGCTCGAAACTGCGCGTCCATGTCGGAGATGAAGCGGGCGCGGCTGATCGAGCCGTCCTGGCCGAACGCTGCTCCCGCCCACAGCAGCAATGCCGCGCCCAACATCAAGCGAGCCGGATCACATCGGGGGCGTCCGCTCATCGTGGCTAGAAGGTGTAAGCCAGTCCCACGGCCGCCAGCCACTGGCCCGCGCTCCCGCGATCGTCGACGATGGGACTGTCCTTGAAATCGCCCGACAGGTGCGAATAGGCGCCGGTTCCGAACAGCGACAGACCGTGGGTCAGATCGCCGGTGACCGACTGGTTGACCAGCAGGCCGAGCCGCCAGCTCTTGAACCCGCCGTCGGCGTCGTAGGGCGCAAGGCCGCTGGCCAGCGCTTCTCCCGGCGTGATCGAATAATAATAATCGGCATAGCCGCCGCCCGCCCATTCCGCGCTGAGCGACAGGCCGACATAGGTGGTGCGCGACAGTGGTGTGCCGAAGTCGATGGTCGGCGTGATCAGCGTCGATTCATGGGCGTTGCCGACGTCTTTCACCACGTCGAGGCGGAAGCTCAATGCGTCGTACGGGTTGGTCAGGCCGTGGTAGGTGACGCCGGCGAACCCGCCGACCTCGAACGCCGTCTTGAGCTCGGGAAGCGCGTCGACGAAATCGTCCTTGATCTTGCCGGTGCGGTTGAGGCGCACGCCGACGATCGGGCCAACGTCGAATTCGAGGGCATTGTCGCCGCGCGGAACGACGTCGACATAAAGATAGGTCGCGCGGGTGAAGAAGCTGATCCCGCCAAGCCGGCCGCGAACCGCCGCGGCGGGGATGATCCGGTAATCGTCGGATCCCTCATAATCGGGGATGTAGGCTGCGCCGCCGGCGATGGTGAAAGTATCGCTCCGGTCGTTCGGATCGGGCAGCGACGCGTCGGCGGACTGGGCGAGGACGGGCGTAGCCGCGAGTAACGCGCCAATGGCGGCAATATATTTCAACATGGACAGCCTCCCCCTGTTTGGACGGCTGGAGCCCGGTGTCCTGTTCGGGCGCCTAGTCCCCCTGGCCCGGTTCGGGCGAGAAATATTTGTCGTACTTGCCCTCCTCGCCCTTATGCTCGTCGGCATCGGCGGGGGTCTGGTCGTTCTTGCGCGTGACGTTGGGCCACTGCGCCGAGAAGGTCGAATTGAGCTCGAGCCATTTTTCCAGCCCGTTTTCGGTATCGGGCAGGATCGCTTCGGCCGGACATTCCGGTTCGCACACGCCGCAATCGATGCATTCGTTCGGGTTGATGGCGAGCATATTCTCGCCCTCATAGAAGCAATCGACCGGACAGACCTCGACGCAATCCATATATTTGCAACGGATGCAGGCGTCGGTGACGACATAGGTCATAACGAATTGGCTCCCTCTTCCTTCCTGTCGCTAGGTCGCGGCGCGTTCCTCGTCAATCTCCTCATAATGTGCGCGGGCTTCGGTGGCCGGACCGCGGCGCTCCGGAAGCGCCGTAATCCGGAGGACGCGCACACGGCCATGAAGCGGCAAGGCGATGACGGTTCCCGCTTTCACCTCTTCGGATGGCTTCACCACGCGCCTGCCGTCGATGCGGACATGGCCCTCTTCGATCAGCGCCTGGGCCAGTGTGCGGCTTTTCAGCAGGCGAATGAAGAAAAGGTAGCGGTCGAGGCGCACCGGGCCTTAACGCTTGAGGCCCGCCAGCGCTGCGAAGGCATTGCCCGGACGAGGTCCCTGCGGCTCGCGGCGGCGGGGACGGCGATGGCCGCGCCACTTCCAGGCTTCGCCGGAGGGAACGAAGCCGATCTCGGCCATCAGGTGACGCACGGTGGGTTCGTCGAGTCCGAGGCTAGTCGCGAGCGCGACGTCGACAGGGTCTTCGCCGCCGTGCTGGCGGACCTGGTGGGCATGCGCGGCCAGACGGTCGGCAAGGTCGATGCGAAGCCAGGTCGTGCCGATCCGGCGGAAAGCGAGCGATGCGCCGCGCGGGTCGGCGCTGCCGTCCAGGGTGGCGGCGGAGGGCTGGGGCAGGCGCGGCATGGGCTGGCCGGAGCGGACGGCCAGCAAGGCCGCGCGCCATTGCTGCGCGGCGGGCTTCAGCAGCGCCTGGACATAGACGTCCAGCGCACCGAGGCGGACGTGGAGCTGATAAAGGCGATGGCGGTCGGCCTTGTCGAGCTGCCCCAATTGCGCAGCGATTGCGCGGCGGGGGAGCAGGCCGCCGGCGTCGACGAGCATCGCGGCAAGGGCGCGAATCCCGGGGCTGACCGACCGGTCGCCGGCGGCCCTGGCGAGACTCTTGAGCGCGGGCAGGTGGCGATCGACCTGGCTTTCGACCCAGCGCTCAAGCCGCGCGCGAAGCTTGGCGCGCCGCTCGGTAGATAGCCGGTCGAGGGCGCGCGCCGTGCGCACCGCGGGCTCCATCAACGAGCGGCCGGGAGCGAGGCGGGCGAGGATTTGCCCGTCCCAGCCGATAGCGAGGCCACCGGCCTCTTCGACCAAGCGAAATTCGGTTTCGGGGGCCTCGCATAGCTTGGCGGCGCGGCGGTCGAGCTCGTCGCCGAGGCGGCGCTCGGCGGCGGCGAGCAGCAGGCGCTTGTCGGCGTGCCGCGCGGTCGGATCGACCTTGAACTCGAACCCGGCGAGATGGCCGATCGGCTCGGGTCCGACGCTGACCTCGCCGTCGGCGGCGACGGTGACCGGAAGCGCATCGGCGCCGCGCGCGCCGATGTCGCGCACCAGCACGGCGGTCCGGCGGTCGACGAAGCGTTGGGTTAGCCGTTCGTGGAGCGCATCGCTTAGCCGCGCCTCGACGCCGCGCGTGCGCTCCGCCCATTTCTCCGGGTCGGCGAGCCAGTCGGAGCGCTGGGCGATATAGGCCCAGCTGCGGATGCCCGCGAGCCGATCGGCAAGCGCCTCGATGTCGCCTTCGACCCTATCGAGCCGGGCGACCTCCGCGGCGAACCATTCGTGCGGGATATGGCCGCCCTCGCCGATGTAGCTGAACAGGCGCCGGATCATGCGGGCGTGATGCATCGGCCCAACCTTGCGGAAATCGGGCAGGCCGCAGACGGCCCATAATTTGCGTGCCCGCTTGCCCTGGGTGGCGGCGATGGCTGGATCCTCGGCCAGCAGCTTCAGTACCGACAGGTCGATCGCCAGCGGCGCGGGCTTGAGCAGCGGGTCGTCGCTCCTCGCCTCGAGGCTCGCGATCAGGTCGGTGACCGTGGTGAAGTCGAGGTCGGCGCTGCGCCAGTAGAGGTGGTCGAGCGGGCGGAAGCGATGCTCCTCGATCGCGTTCACTTCTTCGTCGCTCAGCTCGGGCGCGGCATCGCCGCCAAGGCCTAGGGTCCCGAAGCTGCCGTCGCGCTGGTGCCGCCCGGCGCGGCCTGCGATCTGGGCCATTTCGGCGATGGTCAGGCGGCGGTCGCGGCGACCGTCGAACTTGTCGAGCCCGGCGAAGGCGACATGGGT
>CAMPIY010000125.1 GCA_946886645.1 uncultured Sphingomonas sp. | reverse complement strand
ATCGAGGAAGTGTCGGGCAACAAGGTCGACTATCCGGTGATCGGCGACCGCGACCTCAACGTCGCCAAGCTCTACAACATGCTCCCCGCCGACGCGGGCGACACCGCCGCGGGCCGCACCGCCGCCAACAATGCGACGGTTCGCACCGTCTACATGATCGGCCCGGACAAGAAGATCCGCGCCATGCTGCTTTATCCGATGAGCAACGGCCGCAACTTCGACGAGGTGCTGCGCCTGCTGGACTCGATCCAACTGACGGAAAGCAAAGGCGTCGCCACGCCGGTCAACTGGAAGCAGGGTGACGACTGCATCATCCCGCCGTCGGTCAGCGACGACGACGCCCGCGCGAAATACCCCGGTGGCTGGACGACCAGGAAGCCCTACCTGCGCACCATCCCGCAGCCGCAGGACGCCCCCGAACCGGTGAAGTAAGTTCTAGTGGGCGGCTGCCGGGTCCAGCCTGAGCAGCCGCCCTTCATCCTCGATCAAATAGACGCTTCCATCCGATCCCTGGTCGACCGCCCGGATGCGCTCGCCCATGTCCCACCTGTCTGCCTTGGTCGCCTTTTCGCCGTCGATATCGACGCGGATCAACGCTTCGCCCGACAGCGCCGGGATCAATGCATCGCCCTTCCAGTCGGGAAACTTGTCGCCGGTATAAATGAGCAGGCCGCCCGGCGAGATCGATGGGTTCCACCAAACCTTCGGCGCCTCAAATCCATCACCGGGTTTGTGGTCGGGAATGTCCTGGCCGCTGTAATGGCTGCCGTTGGATGCCTTCGGCCAGCCATAGTTCCGGCCGGGAAGGATCAGGTTCACTTCGTCCCCGCCCTTCGGCCCCATCTCGGTTTCCCATAGCCTTCCGTCCGGCGCGAAAGCGATGCCCAGGAGGTTGCGGTGGCCGATCGACCAGAATTGCGCCGCGACCCCGCCCCGCGAAGCCCACGGATTGCCGGGCGCCGGGGTTCCCTCCTCGGTCAGCCGAAGCACTTTGCCCAGATTCCCGCCCATGTCCTGCGCAGGATCGAATTTCTGCCGCTCGCCCGAAGTCAGGTAGAGGAGGCCGTCCGGCCCGAACGCGATGCGGTGGGAGAAATGTCCGTCCCCATCGACCTTCGGCTGCTGGCGCCAGATCACCCTGAAGCCCTCGATCCGAGGCTGGCCCTGTCCAAGCACCAGCCTTCCGTAGCCAAGCGCCGCGCCGCTCGTGCCGCCGTCGCCTGCCTCGACGAAGCTTAGATAAATGCGCTGATTTCCGGCGAACCCCGGATGCACCACGACATCGCCAAGCCCGCCCTGCCCAGCCACCTTGACCTTTGGTACGCCCGCGACTTCCTGCTTCGCGCCGGTCTGGGTGTCGACCAGCCAGAGCTTTCCCTCTCTCTCGGTGAGCAGCGCCATTTTCGTGAGCGCGACCCCGCTTCCCGGCAGGAAATCCATTGCCCATGGCGTGGAAAAGCTCGCGACCTCCGCGACGGCGAACGGGCGCGAAGCGGACGTTGCCTGGGCGCCCGCGCTATCGGAACGGCCGCACGCCGCCGTCAGTGCGACGCAAAGCAACAAGGCAACCGGTCGGACCATCCTTTCGCTCCTCAATCGAAATAACCGCGCACCCGTGCCCGGGCGAGCCGCCGGTCTTCGAGCGAATAATAGAGGGAGAGGTTGCGCTCATCGTCAACCAGAGCCGATGCCGCGAAGGCGATGTCGGTCGCGGTGCGGTCCTCCGCGGGAGGAGGCATCACCAACGGCTCGATGCAGCGGTCGACGATCTTGGAGTAGCTAGGATCGAAGGCGACCCAACCAATCCGCCACCGGGCATCGACCGTCGCGCCGTTATAGAACATCACCGGGTTGCGCCCCGGCAGGGTCACGATCGGGCCGGTCGACAAATGCCAATTGTCCCAGCTCTCCGTCCGGATCGGCACCGGGCTGTTCACCGGCTTCCATGGCCCGCCGAGCTTGGGCGAGGTCGCCATCCCGATCCGCGATGCGCCGTCGGCGGCATATTCGTAGAACATGCGCCAGCTGCCGTCCTCGGCCTGGGCGAGCGTCGCTTCCTTGATATTGCCCTGCCCCTCCGGCGCCTTCAGCATCACCGCCCGCTTCTTCAGGCTGTGAAGGTCCTTGCCCGTGGCGACCAGCAACGATCCCTGCCGCCGCCCCGCTTCGACCCCCGTGAAATAGACCATCAGACCATCGTCGGTGACCTCGACCGTCGGGTCCTCCACCCCGCCGGCGTCGACATCGTCCGGCCCCGGGACGATCGCGGGCTTGTCGTCCATGTCGAAGGTCAGGCCGTCCCTGGAACAGCCGCACCAGATGACGCCGGTCGGCTTTCCATCGTCCAGCGGATTGGGAACGCCGCGCATCATCATCCAGTGAAGCTCGCCGTCCCGCCACACGAACGGGCTCATCCAGTCCATCGACTTCAGCGGCTCCTTGCAGGCCAGCTTCACGTCGCGCACGCGCTCGACGACATAGTCCGCCATCGCTTCAGGCCCCCTGCGCGACGGTCAGCGAGAGGCCGCCGTCGATCGTTACCGTGGTGCCGGTGATATAGTCGGCTGCGCCGGACAGAAGGAAGGCTACCAGCTCCGCGACTTCCTCCGGCGTGCCCGCCCTGCCCCACGGAATGGCGGCTTCCTTGGCGGCAAGCTCCGCCGGATGGTCGATCGCCGACTGGTTCATCGGCGTCAGGATCATGCCGGGCGCGATGCCGTTGACCGCGATTCCCTTGGGCGCAAGCTCCAGCGCGAGCGTCGCCGTCAGCTGCGACAATCCGCCCTTGGCCGCATCATAATCGACCCCGCCGGCGCGAGGCGCCCGCTCGTGGATCGAGCTGATATTGACGATCCTGCCGCCGCGTTTCCCCGCCCTCCTCGCGAATTCGCGGCAGGTCAGGAACGGTCCGACCAGGTCGGCAGACAAGGTGCTTGAAAATTTCTCCAGCGACATATCCTCGATCATCACGCCCGACATGTTGACGCCGGCGCTGTTAACCAGCCAGCCGGGGACGCCAAGCTTTCCGGCGGCATCGAACAGGCGTGCGACATCCTCCTCCCGCCCGACATCGCACTGGACCGCGACCACGCGCCGTTCGAGCGCCTCTATGCTGTCCGCGACGGCCGACGCCGCTTCAGCATCGGAATGATAGGTGATGGCCAGGTCGGCACCCGCGCGCGCCAGCCGTAGCGCGCTCGCCGCGCCGATACCGGACTCTCCGCCGGTGACGACGGCGACTTTCTGCGGGACCCTCTCCATCTTGACAGTCGTTAACGACGCGCGCCCACTTCTGGTTCAACCATCCTCGGAGAGAGCATGACCCGTTGCCAATTGCTCTCGCTGGCCACGGCCCTTCCGCCGAACATCGTCGAGCAGGGCGAGGCCAAGGCCAAGGCCCGCGAGCTGTTCGGCGGACGCAAGAAGCTGTTCGACCGGCTGTCGGGCGTGTTCGACAATGCCGGAATCTCGCGGCGTCACACGGTCGCGCCGATCGAATGGTATGAGGGGAACCACGGCTGGAAGGAGCGCAACCGGCTTTACCTGGAAGCGTGCGACAGCCTGTTTCTAGATGCCGCCAGCCGGGCCATCCAGCGGGCCGGGCTGGTTCCTTCCGAAATCGACGGCGTCGTCACGGTGTCGACAACGGGCATCGCGACCCCCAGCCTTGACGCACGCAATGGGCCGCCGTTGGGCCTGCGCCCCGATGTTCGGCGCGTGCCCGTTTTCGGAATGGGATGCGCGGGCGGGGTCAACGGGCTCGCAACGGCGGCCCGCCTTGCCGCCGCCGAGCCGGGCTCGCGCTGGCTGTTCGTCACGATCGAGACCTGCTCCATCTCCATCCGCCTGGACAGCGACGATCCCGCCGCGATCGTTGCCACCGCCTTGTTCGGCGATGGCGCGGCCGCCGCGGTCGTCTCGACCGAGGGAGAAGGGATTGCAGCCATCGCCGGCTCGGGCGAACGGATGTGGCCCGACACGCTCGGCATCATGGGCTGGCGGGTCGAGGATCCTGGCCTCGCCGTCGTCTTCGACCGGGCGATCCCGCCATTCATCGAGACGGAACTCGCCAATGCGGTCGATGATATGCTGGCGGTCATGGGGCGATCGCGAGAAGAGATCGACCGCCTCTGCTGCCACCCGGGCGGGGTCAAGGTGATCGACGCTATCGAGGCGGCGATGGAGCTTCCGGTCGGCACGCTCGATCTGGAGCGGGACGTGCTTCGCGATTGCGGAAACATGAGCGCACCGACTGTGCTGTTCGTTCTCGAACGGTTGCTGGAACGTGGCCTGCCCCAACGCGTGCTGATGACCGCCTTCGGCCCCGGCTTCACCTGCGCCGGCATGCTGCTGGAGCGTCCATGATCTGGCCTTCGATCGCGCTACTCGCCTTCGTCACGCTGCAGCGCCTGGTCGAGCTCCCCATCGCCCATGCCAATATGAAGCGCCTTCTGGCGGCGGGCGGATATGAGGTAGGCGCGGGGCATTACCCGTTGCTGGTCGCGGTCCATGTCGCGTGGCTGGCGACGCTATGGTGGCTAGCGCCGGGACGGGCGATCGATTTGCCATTCCTTGCCCTGTTCGTCCTGATCGAAATCGGCCGCGTCTGGGTGCTGCGAACGTTGGGCCAACGCTGGACCACCCGGATCATCGTCGTCCCCGGCGAAGAGCTGGTCGCGACCGGCCCTTACCGCTTCGTCAATCACCCGAATTACCTGGTCGTGATCGGCGAAATCGCCGTGCTACCGCTGGTCTTCGGCCTGTGGAAAGTCGCGCTGGTCTTCACCATCCTGAACGCCCTCGCCCTGACCGTCCGCATCCGCGCCGAAAACCAAGCTTTGGGCCGCTAGACTCTCTCCTTGCGACTCTAGTTGGACGCGCCTATATCGCCCTCACTCCTCGACATCGTAAGAAGTTGGGGCCGGGCCGGGATCGGTCCGGCAACAGAGAAGATTTGGATTTGTTTTGACCGATATGACCGCCATTGCTCGCCTCATCGAGCCCACCGTCAAGGATATGGGCCTCGATCTCGTGCGCGTGGCGATGATCGGCGGAAAGTCGGACCCGACGCTGCAAATCATGGCCGAGCGCCCGGACACGCGGCAGCTGACCATCGATGATTGCGAAACGCTGTCACGCAAGCTGTCGGACATCCTCGACGAAGCCGATCCGCTCGAGGAAGGCTATCGGCTGGAGGTCTCGTCGCCCGGCATCGACCGGCCGCTGACCCGCCGCTCCGACTTCGCCGACTGGACCGGGCATGAGGCCCGCATCAAGTTCATTGATCCGGTCGACACGGCCAAGCAGGTCTCCGGCGACATCGTCGGCATCGAAGGCGACACGATCCGCATTGCGACCCCCAAGGGCGAGCGGCTGGTCGACTTCGCCAACATCGCATCGGCCAAGCTGCTCTTGACCGACAAGCTCATCAACGCCACCGCGCCGCTCAGCTCCGAGGGCGCCGAAGAATTTGTGACAGAGGAAGA
>CAMPIY010000124.1 GCA_946886645.1 uncultured Sphingomonas sp. | reverse complement strand
AAGGAAGCCTTCGCCAGCGGCGCGGACATCCACGCCATGACCGCCGAGGAACTGTTCGGCACCGTCGATCGGGACACTCGCGGCAAGGCAAAGACGGTCAACTTCGCCATCCTCTACGGCATTTCCAGTTGGGGCCTCGCCGGGCGGCTGGGCGTCCCGCGCGAGGAAGGGAAGGCGATCATCGACCGCTATTTCCAGCGCTTCCCCGGCATCAACGCTTATATCAACGACACGCTGTCCTTCGTCCGCGAGCATGGCTTCACCCGTACGCTGTTCGGCCGCAAAACATGGTTCCCCAACATCCGCCATCCGCAATTCCGCGCCGGTGCCGAGCGGGCCGCGATCAACGCCCCAATCCAGGGGACCAGCGCCGATCTGATCAAGCGGGCGATGAGCCGCATGGATGGTGCCCTTGCGTCGGCAGGGCTGCCGGACGTGAAAATGCTTCTGCAGGTGCACGACGAACTGGTCTTCGAGGTTCCTCTAGGCAGCGAAGAAGCGGCCGCCGCGGTCGTCCGCGAGACGATGGCCAGCGCCGCGGAGCCGGCCCTCAAGCTCGACGTGCCGCTCGATGTCGAAGTGGGCTGGGGCCCGAACTGGGGCGCCGCGCATTGAGCAAGGCCGCCGAGCCCGAAGCGGCCCCTTCCGCGGACCTTGCCGCGCTGGCACGGGGCGGGCGGATCAACTTCTTCGGCTTCATCCTGCGCCTGATCGCGCGCCTGCCGTTCCTGTTCATCGCCGGGCGCATCTATGGCGCCGACGAGCTTGGGCGCTTCGCCTATGCGGTGCTGATCGTCGAATTCGCGGCGCAACTGGCGACGCTCGGGCTGAAGCGCGGACTCGCCCAGCAGCTGGCGCGAACCGACAAGCCCCATGTCTGCGTCGTCGCCGACGCGCTGCTGGTCGCGGCGATCGGGTCGGCGGTGGCCATGGCCATCCTTGCGATCTTCCCTCAGGCGATGTTCCCCAATTCGGAGATCACCGGCCTGGAATGGATGCTGCCGATCACCGTCTTCGCACTGGCCTGGTCCGACATAAGCCTGGCGGCGCTGGCCTATCGCCATGACGTCACCTCGACCGTTCGCGCTCGCGCGATCGTCGAGCCCTGGACCATCTCCATCGCTGCCTTCGTCTGGTCCTACATCTCGATCCGCGACGGGCTGATCATTTCTTATGCCTTGTCGATGGTCGGGGCACTGGTCGCTTCGGTCATCCCGCTGATCCGTAGCTATGGAATGCCGCACGGGTGGAAGCCCGATCCGGGGACTCTGTGGGCGCTGGCTCGGCGCAACCTGCCGGTGGCGGCGGCCGACGCGGTGGAGTGGGGATCGCGCCGCGTCGACATCGCCGTGCTGGGCCTGTTCTTCGCGCCCAAGGTGGTCGGCATCTATTATGTCGCGCAGCAGGTCGCCTCCCTTCCCGCCAAGCTCAAGACCAGCTTCGACCCGATCCTCGGCCCCGTCATCAGCCGCAACCTCGAGGAAGGCGACAAAGCCGCTGTGGCAAAGCAGGTGCGGCAGGTCGGATTCTGGGTGATCGCGGCGCAGGGCGCGGTGGCGCTGGCGCTTGGCATCCCCGGGGAGGCGGTGATGGGGCTGGTCGGTGCGGGGTTCGTCGCCGGCACCGCGGCGCTGGGATTCCTGCTTGCTGCAGAAGTGGTCGCAGCGACTGCAGCGGTCAGCGAGGCCGCTCTGATTTATTGTGCACGCCACCGCAACATGATGATCAGTCTCGGCATGATCCTGCTTGAGGCGGCGCTGGCGGTGGGGCTGATCCTGCTGATGCGGGGAATGGGCTGGCCGGTCATGTGGCAGGCAACCGCACCCGCGCTTGCCCTGATGATCTCCCTGGGATTCGCAGCCATCGTCAAGGCGCGGCTGCTGCACCGCATCCTGGGCCATCCGGTGTCGGGCTGGCGCTGGCCCCTGATCTGGGCAGCGGCGGCGGCGATGGTTGTCGGGCAGCTGATTATCATGCTTCCGGAGTGGGCCGAGCTGATTATCGGCATTCCTGCCATTCTCGCCGCTTTCGGGGCCGTGCTGTGGGTCAAGGGCTTCGGCCCAGAAGATCGCGAGCTGTTCCGGATGAGCAAGGAAGACATTGCGGAGCTGGAGCTGCCCGAGCCGGGGTCAAGCCCGACCGCGCCGAGGTAAAACCCCTGTCCCTTGGGAGAGGGAAGGAGTCACGAAAGCGGCGGGATGAGGATGTTTGCCACCCTCACCCCGCTCGGCTTCGCCGAGTCGCCCTCTCCCGAGGGGAGAGAGGTTAGTGGCGAAAGTGCCGCATTCCAGTGAACAGCATGGCAAGCCCGGCCTCATCCGCAGCGGCAATCACTTCGTCGTCGCGGATCGAGCCGCCCGGCTGGATCACCGCCGTCGCTCCGGCCTCGACAGCCGCCAGCAACCCATCGGCGAAGGGAAAGAAGGCGTCCGACGCGACGGCCGATCCGACCGTATGCGGCTCGGCCCAGTCATATTTTTCAGCCGCCTCACGCGCCTTGATGGCGGCAATCCGGGCGGAGTCGCGGCGGTTCATCTGTCCCGCGCCGATGCCGGCGGTGACGCCGCCTTTGGCATAGACGATGGCGTTGGACTTGACGTGCTTTGCGACGGTCCAGGCGAACAGGCAGTCCTTGAGTTCCTGTTCGGTCGGCTCACGCTTGGTGACGACCTTGAGCATGTCGCGGGTCAGCATGCCATTGTCGCGGTCCTGCACCAGAACGCCGCCGGCAATCACGGCCACCGTCTGCCCGCCGCGCGCCGGATCAGGCAGGCCGCCGGTCAGCAACAGCCGCAGATTCTTCTTGCGGGCGAAGACCGCGATCGCCGCTTCGTCGGCATCGGGCGCTACCACCACCTCGGTGAAGATGTCGCAGATCGCCTCGGCCGTGGCGCCGTCGAGCTTCCGGTTGACGGCGACAATTCCGCCGAACGCCGAAACGCTATCGCATTCCAGCGCCTGGTTCCACGCATCCAGCAGGCTGTCGGCGCTGGCGACGCCGCAGGGGTTGGCGTGCTTGACAATCACCACGGTCGGTGGCCCGTCGTGGAACTCCGCGACCAGCTCCAATGCCGCATTGGCGTCATTGAGGTTGTTGTAGCTCAGCTCCTTGCCCTGCACCTGGCGAGCCTGGGCGATGCCACGTGTGGCGGGGCCAGCCGAGGCATAGAGCGCCGCCTTCTGGTGCGGGTTTTCGCCATAGCGGAGCGGCATGATCAGCTTGGAGGACATCGTTCGCTGCTCGGGGAAGGTTTCGCCCTGGTCCACGCGCGCGAACCATCCGGAAATCGCTGCGTCATAAGCGGCGGTGCGGGCATAGGCCTTGGCCGCCAGCTTGCGGCGAAGATCGAGGCTGGTGCCGCCCGTCTGCTCGATCTGAGAAAGAAGCTCGGCATAGTCGGCGGGACCGGTGACGATCGCCACAAACTGATGGTTCTTGGCCGCCGAGCGCACCATCGAGGGGCCGCCGATATCGATATTCTCGATGATCTCGTTGCGCTCCGCGCCCTTCGCGACCGTCGCTTCGAACGGGTAGAGATTGACCACGACCAAGTCGATCGCGCCGATGCCATGTTCCTCCATCGAGGCGACATGTTCCGCGTTGTCGCGCACGGCGAGCAGGCCGCCATGGACTTTCGGGTGGAGCGTCTTCACCCGACCGTCCATCATCTCGGGAAAGCCGGTCAGGTCGCTGATGTCGCGCACCTCGTGTCCCAGCTCGCGGAGCTTCGCCGCGGTCCCGCCGGTCGAGACCAGCTCCACGCCGGCCCTGGCCAGCCCGGCGGCGAGCCCGTCCAATCCCGACTTGTCGGAAAGCGAAAGCAGCGCCCTGCGGATGGGCACGATGTCGGTCATGAAGTAACCCCGGTTTAGCTTGAGCGGCGGAACTGCCAGGCGATCTCGCCGCCAATAGCGGATAGTTCGCCGACGACAACCAATTGGAGGGTCGGCTGGGGCTGGCCATGGCCGTCGAGAACCAAGCTTTCCTCGACCTGCAGCATCGCGCCGCGGCAGCGGAAATTCCACGGCGGGGCGCCCGAGGAGCGAAGGATGGCGCCCATGCCATCGGCGGTGACGGTCGCCTCGACGCCGGGCGCGAGGTGGAAGCGGATGGCATAAGGAGCGGCTTCGCGGATCTTGCGGCGGCCCTTGGGCATGAGCCGGTCCTCGCCGCGCACTTCCTTGCCGTCATTGCCGAGGCTGAGGCGGCGCTGATGGATCAGGCCGAAGCCCTTCACATAGCCATCGTGCGCCGCTTCGAGGCGTGAACAGTCATTGTCCTCGCTGCGATCGATCGTAAGGTCCGTGACGCCCTTGCCGAGGCTTCCGTCGGGCAGGATCGCAGTCGAATTGGTATCGTCGAGCACCAGCGTCGAATGGGCTGCGGTCGTCCGCAGCGCCTGCACCAGCTCGTCCGGCAGCTCGGTCGGAACCGGCCCCGGCCCGCCGCAGTTGACGACCAGCCGCTGCGCACCGTCGCTCATCTCCAGGGCCAGCGTCGATGCACAGCCCATCGCGGCCATGCGCGGAGGCGGGGGCGGGGCGGCATCCACGACGATGATCGTTCCGAGCGCCGAAAGCCGCTGGTAGCCCCATCCGCGAGCCGCCCGCAGCGGCCGGGCCCGAAGGCCGCAACCCTCGACCAGCGCGGCGAGGCGGGCCGGATCGCCGGGATTGCCGCCCTGCCAGCTGCCGAGCGCATTGTCGCCCATGGTGACGCCATGAAGTGCGGCGAGCGCCGCCGCGGACGCATTTTCGAGCGCGTCGGGAACGGCCTGCTTGGCGGCGAAGTAGGCGGCGCGGACGAGCCCAAGCCGGTCGACCAGCAGCATTTGCTCCTGCGGGGAGCGGCTCATCAGCCCGCCATCCTCGAACTGTGCGCCCGCAAGCGAGCGCATCAGGCCGGATTCGCTTCGCGACAGCCGCGACATGCCGCCCTGCAGCGTCAGCGCCGCGGCCAGCGCGCCGCTCCAGGCGGTAATGCGCGGCAGGCCAGGCCCGGCCTTGTCGGCATTGGAATCGAGGTGCCGCGCGCCGCGCGCCAGCGTGTTGAGCAAAGCCGATCGATAGCCCGCATCCCGGCTCGACAAAATATAGGGCGCATAGGCCGTCCAGAAGAGGATGCGCTCGCCCCACAGGTCCGGCGCCCAGGCCTCGTCCACCCGCGCGCCGTGGGCGATCAGCCAGCGGCCGGCAATCGCCTCCGCAAGGCGTGCGCCCTTTTCGCGGCTGGCCGAAGCGGCGAGGTCGCGAAGCCAGGCGAAGCTTTGCACTTCGCGGGCAAGCGGTCCTTCGGTGCCGATCTCCCCGAAATCGATATCGGAGAGCTGCGCGGTCTCGCTTCCCAGCAACAATTTGCCCGAAAGCAGCGCATCGCCCCGAGCGCGATCACCCAAGACATGGTCGCGGGGAACGGCGACGAGCCGGAGCGGCTGCCGCCCCTGGCCGAAGAGGCGCGAAAACAGGGAGCCTTTGGCGAGCTTGCCGACGACGTCGTCGC
>CAMPIY010000123.1 GCA_946886645.1 uncultured Sphingomonas sp. | reverse complement strand
CCGTGGCGCTGGGGCGGTCGGGCAAGACGGTACTGGGCGTCCCCTTCGCCGATTTTATCGCGCCGGGCCTGATCGTCATGGCGATGCTGCAGAACGCTTTCGCCAACTCCAGCTTCTCCCTGCTGGTCGGCAAGATGCAGGGGACGATCGTCGATTATCTGATGCCGCCTCTGTCGGTCGGGGAGCTGATCGCGGGGCTGGTCGGGGCCGCGGTAACGCGAGCGGTGCTGGTCGGCTGCGCGGTGTGGCTGATCATGAGCATCTGGCCTGGCGTCCACGTCGGGGTTTCACACCCGCTGTCGGTGCTGTGGTTCGGGCTGATGGGTGCGCTGATGCTGGCGTTCCTGGGCCTGATGACCTCGATCTGGGCCGACAAGTTCGACCATGCCGCGGCGGTGACCAACTTCGTCGTCGCGCCTCTGTCGCTGCTCTCCGGCACTTTCTATTCGGTCGAGCAACTGAGTCCGGCGTTCCAGGCGGTGAGCCACGCCAACCCCTTCTTCTACGTCATCTCCGGCTTCCGGCACGGGTTCCTGGGTGAAGCCGATTCGCCCATCTACATCGGCGGCGTTGCCCTCCTGCTGCTGAACATAGTTCTGTTCGGCGCCTGTTATGTGCTCCTCAGGAGCGGGTGGAAAATCAAGAATTGAGCCGATTCAACGGGTTGAATCGTTAAAGTCGGTGAACGGCGGATAACGGACGCATTCAGGCCTGCATCAGTGGCCGATTCGTAGAAGGGCGCATCAACTGCTCAAAGGAGAGCAAATATGCGTAAGTTTCTTATTTCGGCCGCGCTTCTGGCTTCGACCGTTGCAGTCGCCGCGCCCGCCTCGGCGCAATGGTATCCGCAGCAGCCGCAGGGCTACGCCTATGGCTATAACTACAACTATGGCCAGGTTCGCCGCCTGCAGGTCCGGATCGACCAGATCCAGCGCCAGATCGTCCAGCTCGATCGTCGCAACATCCTGAGCAACAGCGAAGCCCGTAACCTGCGCAATGAATCGCGCAGCATCGAGCAGCGTCTTCGCCGCTCGGGCCGCAACGGCCTGAACGGGCGCGAGGCTTACGATATCGAGCGGCGCATCCAGCGGCTCGAATATCGCGTCCAGCGCGATGCCCGCGATGGCAACGGCTGGCGGAACAACCGTTACGGCAATTACGGCAACGGCTATTACGACCGCGACCGCGACGGGCTGGACGATCGCTACGAACGCGATCGTGGGACCAACTACGACGAAGACCACACGCCCGACTAAGCCTTTGGGTCACCGACCCGGGTGAAGCGTAAGGGAGGGGCGGCCTGGAAACGGGCCGCCCCTTTCGTTTGCGAAACTGTGGCGATATAGGCTGGCGAGGGCGGCTGAGTTGGGCCGCCTTTGCCTTTTCACATCGCCAAATAAGGAGCCATCATGGCCATCACGCCGCTCATGCCCGTTTACCCGCGTTCGCCCGTGCGGCCGGTGAGGGGCGAGGGGGTCTATCTTTATGGCGAGCAGGGCGAGAAATATCTCGATTTCGCGGCCGGCATCGCGGTCAATTTGCTGGGCCATGGCCATCCGCATTTGACCAAGGCGATCCAGGAGCAGGCGGCGACGCTGATGCACGTGTCGAACCTCTACGGGTCGCCGCAGGGTGAGGCATTCGCCCAGCGTCTGATCGACAGCACTTTCGCCGACACGGTATTCTTCACCAATTCGGGCGTCGAAGCGGTCGAATGCGCGATCAAGACCGCGCGCCGCTACCACCACGCCAAGGGCAATCCGCACAAGAAGACGCTGATCACCTTCTCCAACGCCTTTCACGGCCGGACCATGGCGACGATCAGCGCGACCGATCAGCCGAAGATGATCGACGGCTTCGCGCCGCTGCTCGAAGGATTCAAGGTCGTCCAGTTCGACGATCTCGACGCGGCGCTGGGCGCGATGGACGAGAACACCGCCGGCTTCCTGCTCGAGCCGGTGCAGGGCGAGGGCGGCATCCGCCCGGCCAGCAAGGAGTTCATCGCCGGCCTTCGCAAGGCCTGTGACGAGAACGACCTGATGCTGGTGTTCGACGAGGTGCAGTGCGGCGTTGCGCGCACGGGCTATCTCTACGCCTATGAATATTATGGCGTGACCCCGGACATCATGGCGTCGGCCAAGGGCATCGGCGGCGGCTTCCCGATGGGCGCCTGCCTGGCGACCGAAAAGGCCGCTTCCGGCATGGTCATCGGCACGCACGGATCGACCTATGGCGGCAACCCGCTGGCGATGGCTGCGGGCCAGGCGGTGTTCGACATCGTCGCCAATGACGGCTTCCTGGCCGAGGTCCGCAAGAAGGGTGAACGGCTGCGCTCGGCGCTGGAGCAGATGATCCCGAACCACGATAATTTGTTCGACAGCGTTCGCGGGCTTGGCCTGATGCTGGGCATCAAGATGAAGACCGACAGCCGCGCCTTCGTCACCTATCTGCGCACCAAGGGCATCCTGACGGTGGCAGCCGGCGACAATGTCGTTCGCGTCCTTCCGCCGCTGACGATCGACGAAAGCCATATCGCCGAGTTCGTCGAGGGCCTGTCGGCCGCCGCCGCCGACTACGACGTTCCCGAAGCGGCATGACGCGCCACTTCCTCAACCTGTCCGACGCGGGCGGGGAAGCCATCGCCCATATTTTGGGTGAGGCGATGGAGAGGAAGGAAAAACGCGCCGGCTCGCCCAAGGGCAAGCCGGACGCGGACAAGCCGCTGGACGGCGCGGTGCTGGCGATGATCTTCGAGAAAAACTCGACGCGCACCCGAGTGAGCTTCGACCTGGCGATGCGCCAGCTGGGCGGCTCCGCGATCGTGCTCGACAGCAGCAATTCGCAGCTTGGGCGCGGCGAGACCATCGCCGACACCGCGCGCGTCCTGTCGCGCTTCGCCGATGCGATCATGATCCGCACCGACCATCACCGGAAGGTGGAGGAGCTGGCACAATATGCCACCGTGCCGGTGATCAACGGCCTGACCGACCTGACGCACCCGTGCCAGATCCTGGCCGACATGCAGACGGTGATCGAGCATCGCGCCAAGCTGGCGGGATCGCGCTGGGCATGGCTCGGCGACGGCAACAATGTCTGCAACTCGCTGATCGAGGCGGCGGCGCTGATGCATTTCCAGCTGACGGTGGCGACGCCCAACCGGTTCGAGCCTGACGCGGGAATGTGCGCGATGGCGAGCACCTGCGACGGCATTTTCTTCACGGAAAATCCACTGGAGGCGGTAGAGGGGGCCGAGGTGGACGTCACCGACACCCCGACAACGAGGGGCCAGGAGCATGACGAATATCGGCTGGAAGCGTTCGCGCCGTTCCAGGTCGACGAGGAAATGATGGCCCGCGCCGTGCCGGGGGCGACCTTCCTCCATTGCCTGCCCGCGCATCGCGGCGAGGAAGTGACCGACGCCGTCATCGACGGGCCGCAGTCGGCGGTGTGGGACGAGGCCGAGAACCGGCTGCATGCGCAGAAGGCGCTGCTGCTGTGGTGTCTGGGGAAGATCGCCTAGGTTGCGGTTTCGGGCCCCCGGCCCCATTTCCCGCTCGATGAAATCGATTTCTCTGAAACAGGACGTTGCGCTGGGCGTCACGGTTCCTTCGCGACATGCGCGGGGGCGCGCCGCGCGCATCGGACCGGCGCTGGACGTCATCCTTGCCAACCACGGCTATCCGCCGGTCATCGAACAATTGCTGGCCGAGGCGCTGGTGCTGACCGCCTTGCTGGGCTCGCTGCTGAAGGATCCCAGCGGACAGCTCACCATCCAGGCGCAGACCGAGAATGGCATCGTCGACCTGCTGGTGTGTGATTACAAAGGCGGGGAACTGCGCGGCTATGTGCGCCACGACCGCGAGCGGCTGGCCGAGGCCGGGCCGCACCCGACGCTCTTCTCCCTGTTCGGCAAGGGCTATCTGGCGATCACGTTCGACCAGCCGGCGACGGACGAGCGTTATCAAGGGATCGTGCCGCTGGAAGGCGAAGGCTTGGCGGAGGCCGCGCAAAGCTATTTCGGCCAGTCGGAACAAATCCCTTCGATCGTCCGGGTGGCGGCCCATAAGGACGAGGCGGGCTGGGTCGCGGGCGGGTTGATGTTCCAGCACCTGCCGGAAGGCGAGGAGGGGCGGGAGCGGTTGCATACGCGCCTCGACCATCCCGAATGGCCCCATGTGGCGACGATGGTCGGGTCGGTGAAGGCGGAAGAGCTGACCGATCGCAACCTTCCGCTCGACGACCTCGTCTGGCGCCTGCTTCATGAGGAGGAGGAGGTTCGGACGCTGGAGCCGGTGGCGCTGTCCAAGGGCTGCCGTTGCAGTCCCGACTATATCGCATCGGTTATCGCCCGCTTCCCGCCGGAGGAACGCGCCGAGATGGTCGGCGACGACGGCATGATCCGGGTCGATTGCGCCTTTTGCGCGACCAGCTTCCCGATTGCGGCGGAGGCTGCCTGATAGCGCAAAAAGTTGCTTTCTGTTAATATCGCTGTGGTAAATGTAGCGTGATGAAGACGAGCGTTCGAATCGCCCTTTTGGGCCTGCTCCCGGTTTCGGCGGCTTTGCTGGTCGCCGCGACGGCGCCGCGTGCGCTGCTTCCGGCGATGGGCGGGCTGTGGGAAGTCAGTCAGAGGGCCGACGGCCATGGCGCCCAGCGGATTTGCGTGCCGGCGCCGGTGCTGCTTGCGCAATATGAGCATCGCAACGGGCGCTGCTCGCGAACCGTCATCCGCGACATCGGTTCGCAGGCGGAAATCAGCTACACCTGCGCCGACGGCGGCTTCGGCCAGTCGAAGGTGACGCTGCTGACGCCGCGGACGATGCGGATCGATACGCAGGGCATTTCGGGCAATTTGCCCTTCCATTACCAGCTTCACGCCCGGCGCGTCGGCGAGTGCGGCCGGTAAGCCGCCGTTAACCATAGCGCTGCTAGATGAAGGTCGTGCCCTTCTTCGGCACGCTTTCCTCCCTGTCGGGCCTTGCGCCCGTCAACTGGGCCGCCCCTTTGGAGCGGCCCTATTTTTTTGACGCCGGCGGCACTAGATGGCCGCCACGATGAGCGTTCCAAGCGAAACCAGGCCGAGAGCAGTTGTCCTTTTGTCCGGAGGGCTGGATTCGATGGTGTGCGCAGCGCTCGCCCGCGAGGCGGGCTATGAAGTGCTGGCGCTGACCGTGGACTATCACCAGCGCCATCGCGTCGAACTGGAAGCGGCGAAGCGAATCGCGGCGGAGCTGGCCGACCGTCACATCATCCTTCCGCTCGACCTCAGCGCATTCGGCGGCTCGGCGCTGACCAGTGATATCGAGGTTCCGAAGGACGGCGTCGCGAGCGAGGGAATTCCCGTCACCTACGTTCCTGCGAGGAACACGGTGTTCCTTAGCCTCGCGCTGGCCTGGGCCGAGGCGGCGGGCGCACACGATCTGTTCGTCGGGGTAAATGCGCTCGACTATTCGGGCTATCCCGATTGCCGGCCAGCCTTCATCGAGGCGTTCGAGGCTCTGGCCAACAAGGCGACCAGGGCGGGGGTCGAGGGCGAAGGCTTCACCATCCATGCGCCGCTCCAGCATATGAC
>CAMPIY010000122.1 GCA_946886645.1 uncultured Sphingomonas sp. | reverse complement strand
CCCGTCGAGCGTGTAGGCGTCGGTGTGGCAAATGCCGGTCGCCATGATCTCGACCAGCACTTCGCCGGCCTTCGGGCCCTCCAGATCGACTTCGACGATCTCGAGCGGTTTTTTAGCCTCGAAGGCGACGGCGGCACGGGTCTTCATCGGGTCAATTCTCCTTGGGCGCGATCAGGAATCGCCTGATCCAATCAGCGATCCGCGCATTGTCGTTGGGTTGGTCGAGCGAGGCAATGGCGCCGTCCGCGTCGGGCATCTTTTCGCGCCGTGATTCGATCAGCGCCTTGGCATATTCAGGCTCGAATTCCGGATGGAACTGGACCGAGATGGCCGGACGGTCGATCCATGCAAGAGCCGCGAATGGCGTGAAAACCGACGAAGCGACCACCTCAGTGTTCGGCGGCTGCGCGACGACCTGGTCCTGGTGCGATGCAGGGACGTCGATGGACGAAACCTCGTCCATCCACGGCTCGACCCGATCGACCTCATAATGCTGCAGGCCGATCCCCCAGCCCTTGTCCGATTTCTCGACATGGCCGCCGAAGGCCTCCGCCATGATCTGATGGCCGAAGCAGATGCCGACCAGCTTTTGGTCATGGGCCGAACGCAGGAAGTCCTTCAGCGGCTCGATCCACGGGAGCGGGTCATAAACACCCGCCGGCGAGCCGGTGACGAGATAGGCCTCATAATCCGAAGGATCGGCGGGCAATTCCCCGGCCGCGACATCGAACCGGTCGATGTTGAACCCGCCGCCCAGCATGCGCGCCATCATCGACGGATAATCGCCAAACCGTTCCGCCAGCGCGGAAGGCGGCCGGCCTGTTTCGAGGATCGCGATTCTCATCGGTGCAGGTTCAGGCGCCGCGGGCAGCGCTCGCCGCCTCGTCGAACTGCCGATCGATTGCTTCGGACGGTGCGGCGGTCATCCGGCTAACCAGCCAGATGGCGAGGCTCGACGCGACAAACCCGGGGACGATCTCGTAAAGCCAGCTCGACCAGCCGAGTAGGATCCAGCCGATCACGACGAGTGCGCCGACGATCATGCCGGCCAGCACGCCTTCCTTCGTCGTCCGCTTCCAGCGCAGCGAGAAGAGGATCGCGGGCCCGAACGCCGCGCCGAACCCGGCCCAAGCGTTGCCGACGATGCTGAGGATCGAGCTATCCGGATCGAGCGCCATCAGGCCCGCGACGATGGCGACCAGCACCACCGCGCTCCGCCCGATCGTGACAAGCTCGCGCTCGCTCGCCGAGCGCTTGAGGAAAGTCTTGTAGATGTCTTCGGTCAGGCTGGACGACGTCACGAGTAGCTGCGAGCTGATGGTCGACATGATCGCCGCCAGCACCGCCGCCAGCACGAAACCGGCGATGAACGGGTGAAACAGGATCTGCGCCAGTACGAGGAAGACAGTCTCCGCATCGGCCGGCGCACCACCCTTTGCGGCAAACCAGGCCGCACCGACGAAGCCGGTCAGGATCGCGCCGACGAGGCTGACCAGCATCCAGCCGATGTTGATCCGCCGAGCGGTCGGCATATCCTTCACGTCGCGGATCGCCATGAAACGGACGATGATGTGCGGCTGGCCGAAATAGCCGAGGCCCCAGGCGGCGGCACTGATGATCGCGACCAATGTCACGTCGCCGCCGATCATCTGCGTCAATGAGAGCCCTCGGGCCGCCTCAGCCGCCGCCAAGCCGCTCCCGAAATCACCCCCGCCCAAGGTCAGGTAAGCCGCGATCGGCACCATCACGAGCGCGAGGAACATGATGCAGCCCTGGACAAAGTCGGTCAGGCTGACGGCGAGAAAACCGCCCATCACCGTATAGACGACGACCACGCCCCCCATCAGCAATATGCCGGTGTGATAGTCCATGCCGAGCGCGGACATGGCGAACTTGCCGCCTGAAACCATGCCGGCCGAGGTGTAGAGCGCGAAGAAGATGATGATCACCAGCGCCGAGATCAGGCGCAGGCTGCGGCTCTTGTCGTGGAAGCGCTCCTCGAGGAAGTCGGGCACGGTAATCGCATCGCCCGCCAGCTCCGTGTAGGTGCGGAGCCTCGGCGCGACGAGGCGGTAGTTTAGGTAGGCGCCAATGACGAGGCCGATGCCGATCCAGGCCTGCCCCAGACCGCTGGCGAAAATCGCCCCGGGAAGGCCGAGCATTAGCCAGCCTGACATATCCGACGCTCCCGCGCTCAGCGCCGTTACCGCCGGGCCGAGATCGCGCCCGCCGAGGAGATAGCCCTCCGTATCCGCGGTCGATTTGCGCCAGGCGTAGAAGCCGATGCCCAGCATGGCGATGAAATAGATCGCCAGCGCGATCAGCGTCCCCGTTTGCATGGCGCATAGGCCTATGGCGGCGGCAAGGGAGTTGCAAGCTTGCGCGCCCCCCACGCTCCGGCCTAGCGTCCCGGCAAAAGAGGGGACGGATATTGGCTTGGGCTAGCGGCAAGCACGCACTTATCACCGGAGGCGGCACAGGCATCGGCGCGGCGGCTGCGCGGATGCTGGCGAGGGAAGGTGCGAAACTGTCGCTTCTGGGGCGGCGGATGGAACCGCTACAGAAGGTCGCGGCCGAAACCGGCGGCACCGCCATCGGCTGCGACATCACCGACCGCTCGGCGATCGAAGCGGCCTTCGCCTCGGCGCGCCAAGCCAATGGCCCCTTCGACTATGTCATCCTCAACGCGGGCATAGGCGACAGCGCGCCTTTTCAGCGAACGAAGCGCGAGGCGTGGGACCGGATCATCGCGACCAACCTCACGGCCCTGTTCGATTGCACGCAGCTAGCGCTGCCGGACCTGCTCGAAGGGAAAGGCAAGCGCCTGATCGTCGTCGCCTCGGTCGCAGGCCTCAAGGGCGGCGCCTATGCCGCGCCCTATGTCGCGTCGAAGCATGGCGCAGTCGGGCTGGTGCGCAGCCTCGCGCTCGAATTCGCCAAGACCGGCCTGACCGTGAATGCCGTCTGCCCATCCTTCGTCGACACGCCGATGGTCGATGAAAGCGCCGAGCGGATCTCGCGAGTCACCCAGCGCGACGTGGACGAGTCCCGCGGGGCCCTCGCCGCACTTAACGCAAGCGGCCGGTTGGTCACGGCGGACGAGGTTGCCCATTCGATCCTCAACCTCTGCCATCCGCTGAGCGGCTCGATCAACGGAGCCTGCGTGACCATCGACGGCGGGACCAGCGCATGAGCCTCGATCCCAACACGCTCGAGCCGACCCATTTCCGCTGGCGCTTCAAAGACGGCGTCGGAACAATCACGCTCGACCGGCCGGAACGAAAGAACCCGTTGACCTTCGACAGCTATGCCGAGCTCCGCGACCTGTTCCGGGCGCTCGTTACCGCGCCCGACGTCCGGGTCGTCGTGCTCAATGGCGCAGGCGGCAATTTCTGCTCGGGCGGGGACGTGCACGAAATCATCGGCCCGCTGACGAAGATGGACATATTGGGCCTGCGCGAATTCACGACCATGACCGGCGACCTGGTGCGCGCCATGCGCGACTGCCCGCAGCCGATTGTCGCGGCGGTTGAGGGCGTCTGCGCCGGTGCCGGGGCGATCATGGCGATGGCGAGCGACCTGCGCCTTGCGTCGTCGGATGCGAAGACGGCCTTCCTCTTCACCCGTGTCGGCCTGTCCGGCGCGGACATGGGAGCCTGCGCGATCCTGCCGCGCATCATCGGCCATGGGCGGGCGGCGGAACTGCTGTTCACCGGCCGGTCGATGGGGGCCGAGGAGGGCGAGCGCTGGGGCTTCTTCAGCCGCATCGTGGACGATGTGAAGGCCGAAGCGGCGGCGCTGGCGCGAAACCTCGCCAGCGGTCCGGTCCAGGCCCATTATATGACCAAGCGCCAACTGGATGCAGAGTGGAACGTGTCGATCGGCGAGGCGCTCGACATGGAGGCGGAGGCGCAAGCCGACTGCATGACGACCAACGATTTCAGGCGCGCCTACGAAGCCTTCGCCGCCAAGCGCAAGCCGGAGTTCCAGGGTGACTGACTGGCTCGACTGGCCGTTCTTCGAACCGCGTCACCGCGAACTTGCGCGGGACCTGGAAGCATGGTGCCGCGCAACCATTCATGATGCCCACGCTGCCGATCCCGATGCCGCTTGCCGTGCGCTGGTGAGGGAACTCGGCAAAGCTGGGTTTCTGTCGCTGTGCGTTGCCCAGGGCGATCAGGCGCCCGATGTCCGCAGCCTGGCGATTGCGCGGGCGACACTCGCCCGAGTGCATGGCCTGGCTGACTTCGCCTTAGCTATGCAGGGGCTAGGTAGTGGCGCGATCAGCCTGTTCGGGAGCGACGCCCAAAAGGCGGAGTGGCTTCCCAAGGTTGCTGGTGGCGAGGCCATCGCCGCCTATGCGCTGACTGAGCCGGAGACGGGATCGGACGCCGCCAACATCGCGATGCGCGCCGAGCAGGCCGATGGCGAATGGCGGCTCACTGGCGAAAAGAGCTACATCAGCAATGGCACCATCGCGGACGTGCTGACAGTCTTCGCGCGAACCGGCGCACCAGAGGATGGAGCGAGGGGCATCAGCGCCTTCATCGTTCGGGCCGATGATCCCGCATTGAAGGTCGCGGAGCGGATTGACGTGATCGCGCCGCACCCGCTCGCACGCCTGAAATTCGACGGCGTCCGCGCCGAGCTTCTGGGCGATGTCGGCGACGGTTTCAAAATCGCGATGCAGACGCTCAACTTGTTCCGCGTCACGGTCGGCGCCGCCGCACTCGGTTTCGCCCGTCGCGCGCTCGACGAGGCGCTTAACTTTGCGACCACGCGGAAGTTGGGCGACGGCGTGCTCGCGGACAATCCGGTGACTTGGGACAAGCTCGCCGGGATGATGATGGCGGTCGATGCTTCCGCCCTGCTGGTGGCCCGCGCGGCCTGGAATCAGGACATGGGCGAGGTGGACAATCGCCGCGACGCCGCGATGGCCAAGCTACACGCCACCGATGAAGCGCAAAAGGTGATCGATGCGGCGGTCCAGATGCACGGCGGGCTGGGCGTTACCGTCGGTTCGAAGGTCGAGGAGCTTTACCGGGAAATCCGCGCGCTCCGTATTTACGAGGGCGCCAGCGAGGTGCAGCGAATGATCATCGCCCGCGACCTATTGAAGGAAGCCCGATCATGAAGACCCTCCTTCCTCCCGGCTGGCCCCGGCCCAAGGGCTATTCCAACGGCATCAGCGCGAGCGGCCGGACGATCTTCACCGCCGGCGTGATCGGCTGGGACGAGCGCGAGATGATCGTGTCACACCGCCTCGACGCACAGTTCGCCCAGGCGCTCCGCAACATCCTCGCGATCCTGAAGGAAGATGGCGCGGGGCCGGAGCATATCGTCCGCCTGACCGTCTACGTCACCGACATCCAGCAATATCTGGGCCTGCGCGACGAGCTGGCGCCGATCTGGAAATCGATCATGGGCAGCAACTATCCGGCGATGGCGCTGGTCGAGGTCGTCCGGCTGGTCGAACATGCCGCCAAGGTCGAGATCGAAGCGACGGCGGTGGTGCCGGACTGATGCGCGACCGCTTTGTCGAGGAGCGCTTGCCAAGGGCCGACGAGCAGCCCGAGTTTCTCCTGCTCGATTATCCGGAACGATTGAACGCCGC
>CAMPIY010000121.1 GCA_946886645.1 uncultured Sphingomonas sp. | reverse complement strand
CTGCCGCTGACGGCCAGCAGGGCCGCCTGTTCATCGGCTTCGCCGCCGCCGAGCTGCTCGGCCTGATGGCGTTCGCCGTCGCGATGATCATCCTCTACGCGATCTAACTCTTGAACGGCGGCGGGGCGACCTGCCGCCAAAGAGGCCGAGATGCCACAACTTAACCAGCTCTCCGACGTCATCCTGTCGCAGCTCTTCTGGCTCGCGCTGGTGCTTGGCTTCATCTATTTCGTGATTGCTCGCGGAATGGTGCCGAAGATCCAGGCGACCGTGGACCAGCGCGACCAGCGGATCGCCGACGATCTCGCCGCGGCCGAACGGGCCAAGACGGACGCCGACGCGACCGAGGAGGCCTATCGCCAGAAGATGGACGAGAGCCGGGCGGAGGCGATGAAGCGGACCAATGCCGCCAAGCAGGAAGGCGCGCTCGCGACGGAGAAGCGGCTGGCCAAGGCCGACAAGTCGATCCAGGACAAGGCCGCCAAGGCCGAGGCCAAGGTCCGGGAAAGCCGCGAGGCTGCCCTGGCCAATTTGGAAGGCGTCGCGGCCGAGCTGGCCCAGGACATCGTCGGCAAGGTCGCGAGCGTCAGCGTGAGCAAGGACGAAGCGGCCAAGGCAGTGAAGGCGGCACTTTCCAATGTCTGATTCGACTCAAACCGTGGCGCACACTGAAGCGCCGGGCGGGCACGAGGCCGCGGAAGCCACCGTTGCGGGCATCTTCGGCCCAGGCTTCTTCGTCGCCCTTGCGATGCTGTTCGTCTTCGCGCTGGCCATCTGGAAGAAGGTGCCGTCGGCAATCGGCAAGAGCCTCGACAAGAAGATCGCGCTGATCCGCGAACAGCTGGACGAGGCCAAGGCTCTTCGCGAGGAGGCCGAGGCGCTCAAGGCGGAATATGAGTCCAAGGCCAAGTCCGCCGACAAGGAAGCCAAGGCCATGCTGAAGCGCGCCGAGAGCGACGCCGAGGCGATCGTCGCCAAGGCCGCAGAGGACGCCGAAGCGCTGGTCGCCCGCCGCCAGGCGATGGCGGAATCGAAGATTGCGGCCGAAGAGCGCGCCGCGATCGACGAAATCCGCGCTACCGCGGCCCGCAGCGCGACCGCCGCCGCTGCTCAGCTCATTGCCGAGCGCAACGACGCCAAGTCCGACAAGGCGATGGTCGACAAGGCGATTGCCGGCCTTTGAGCCCGTCTCAGGACAGTGAAGAAAGGCCCGGAATTTTCCGGGCCTTTTTCGTTATTGCTGGTGTTGCCCGCCGGGCTGGCTGACGCCCTCCAGCGCCGTCGTCGCGGCGCTTTGCTGGGCCTCGCGGCTGAGGTCGCCCAAGCTCACCATTCCGACGATCCGGTCGTCGGCATCCACCACCGGAAGGCGGCGGACCTGCGCATCGCTCATCCTCTGCGCGACCGCGAGGACGTCATCGGTATCCCGAGCGCAAATCACATCGGAACTCATCAGATCGCGGACTGAGCAGTCCGGCCCTTTGCCGTCGGCAACGCCGCGAACCGCAATGTCGCGGTCGGTGATCATGCCGATCACCTTGTCGTTCTCGGTCACCGGGATCGATCCCGTGTCGGCCGACAGCATGAAGTTCGCCGCTTCCTGCGCTGTCGCATCGGGTGCGACCGTCTTGATCTGGCTGGTCATCACATCACGTAGCTGGGCCATCTTTGCCTCCTCCTTGCTGGAAGAGAAACGAAGCGATTGGCCGGCCCGTTCCGGCAATTAGGGCACATTCTCCGTCAGAAGGTCATAAGTCGCGACCAGCTCGTCCTTCTGGTTGAAAATCTCCACCGCCCAACGGACGACGCCGGTGTCCTCGCTCTTCAGCGACTTGGCGCGGACGGTCAGCTCGACCCGCATAGAATCGCCCGGATAGAGTGGAGTCAGAAACCGCAGGTTTTCCAGGCCAGTGTTGGCCAGCACTGGACCGGGATCGGGATCGACAAACAGGCCCGCGGCGAAGCTCAGGATCAGGTAGCCGTGAGCCACGCGGCCTTCGAAGATCGGCGAGGCCTTGGCCGCCTCCTCGTCCATATGGGCGTAGAAAGTGTCGCCGGTGAAATGGGCGAAATGCTCGATGTCCTCCAGCGTGACGGTGCGCGACTTGGTGTTGAGAGTGTCCCCGATTTCCAGCTCGCTCATGCGGCGGCGGAAGGGATGCTGCTCGATGACATGCTTCGGCCCGCCGGGAATATATTGCTCGCTGATGGCCGCGATCATGGCCGGCGTCGACTGGATGGCGGTGCGCTGCATGTAATGCTTCACGCCGCGCACTCCGCCCATTTCCTCCGAGCCTCCGGCGCGGCCGGGGCCACCATGGACGAGGACGGGAAGAGGGGAGCCGTGGCCGGTGCTTTCGGCCGCATTGTCGCGGTTCAGGACGAGCATCCGGCCATGATAGGCGGCCGCACCCTGAATGAATTCGCGTGCCGCATCAGGCGAATAGGTGAAGAGCGACAGCGCGAGGCTCCCCATGCCGCGATTGGCGAGCTGGATAGCGTCGGCGATATCCTTGTAGGGCATGACGGTCGAAACCGGCCCAAATGCCTCCACGTCATGCACCGCGCCGGTCGCCCATGGATCGTCGGTGCGAAGCAGGACCGGCTCCATGAAAGCGCCGCCTTCGATACCCGGCGAGGCATCGGGATCACCCGCAACGATCCGAGCGCCGGCCTCGACCAGCTTGCGAACCTGCCCGCGCACATCGTCCCGCTGGGCGAGCGAGACGAGCGCGCCCATTCGGCTCTCCTTCTCGCGCGGGTCGCCGACAGTGGTCGCCGCCAGCCGGTCGCGGATCGCTGCCTCGACGGCGTCGAGATGCTCGGCGGGCGCCATGGCGCGGCGGATGGCGGTGCACTTCTGCCCCGCCTTGACCGTCATCTCGTTGACGACTTCCTTCACGAACAGGTCGAATTCCGGCGTGCCGGGCCCGGCATCGGGGCCGAGAAGCGATGCGTTGAGGCTGTCCTGCTCGGCAACGAACTTGACGCTTTCGCGCTGAACGACGGGGTGCGAGCGAAGCTTGAGCGCGGTCGAGGCCGAGCCGGTAAAGCTCACCACATCCTGGCCTGTCAGGTGATCAAACAGATCGCCGACGCCGCCGACGATCAGTTGCACCGCACCGGGCGGGAGAAGGCCGCTGTCGATCATCACCCGGAACGCGGCCTCGCACAGATAGGCGGTCGAGCTTGCCGGTTTGACGATGGCCGGCATCCCCGCGAGCAAAGTCGGCGCCAGCTTCTCCAGCATTCCCCATACCGGGAAGTTGAAGGCGTTGATGTGCACCGCCGCCCCTTGCAGCGGGGTGTAGATATGCTGGCCGATGAAGCTGCCGGATTTGCTCAGTGGCTCGACCGGCCCGTCGAGCAGGACATGGGCATCGGGAAGCTCGCGGCGCCCCTTGGACGAAAAGCTGAGCAGCGTCCCCGCGCCGCCCTCGATATCGATCCACCCGTCCTTGCGGGTCGCGCCGGTCTGGTAGTTGAGCTCGTACAGCTCTTCCTTGCGAGCCAGTATGGCGAGGCCCAGACCCTTGATGATCCGCGCCCGCTCATGGAACGTCAGCTTGCGCAGGGCGGGGCCACCGACCGTCCGCGCATGGTTCAGCATTCCCGCGAAATCGAGCCCGCCGGAGCCGGTTTTCGCCACCAGGCTGCCGTCGATTGCCGAGGCAATGTCGGACAGGCTGCCGCTGTCGCCGGGCACCCACTCGTCGCGGGCGTAATTGAGCAGTTGCGCGGTCTTCATCTTACTTGCCTTTGAACTGAGCGGGGCGCTTTTCGAGGAAGGCGGCGACGCCCTCGCGATAATCTTCGGTGAAGCCGAGGCGGCGCATTTCGTCGCGCTGCAGGTCGAGCTCTTCGTCGAGGGTGCGGCCGCTGCTGGTTCGGATGATCGACTTGATCGCCGCGAGGCCGAGGGGCGGAAGGGAAGTGAGTCTGGTCGCGAGTGCGTCAACCTCCGAGTCGAGTGCCTCATCCTCGACCGCTTTCCAGATAAGGCCCCAATCGGCGGCTTTGTCGGCGGGCAACGGCTCGCCGGTTAGCGCCAGGCCGAGCGCCCGTGCCTGCCCGATCAGTCGAGGCAGGTGCCAGCTTCCTCCGCTGTCCGGGATAAGGCCGAGCGCCGAGAAGCTCTGGATGAACTTCGCCGACTTGGCGGCGATGACAATGTCGCAGGCCAGCGCGATGTTGGCGCCCGCACCGGCCGCCACGCCGTTGACGCGCGCGATGATTGGCTGGGGTAGGGCGGCAAGCGTTCGGATCAGCGGGTTCCAGCTCTCCTCGACCGTCTCGCCCAGGTCGACCGCTTCGCCCGGCGCCACGGCCCGGTCGTTCAAATCCTGGCCCGCACAAAAGCCTCGTCCGGCACCGGTCAGTACGACCACCCGAGCATCGCCGAGGTTCGCCAGCGCATCGCGAAGCTCGGCATGCATGGCTCGCGTAAAGCTGTTCAGCCGGTCGGGGCGATTGAGCGTGATCCGGGCGATATGGCCGGCGCGCTCGAACTGGATGCTTTCATAGGTCATTGGGCGGCTCTAGCCTCGTGCGTCATGCGTTTGAAGTGCGCAGGCGAAATGGTTAGATGGGCCCCATGTACACGACCGAGCTCAACAAGAATGTGAAGCCCATCGAAACGATGGAGGATCCGGCGCTGGTCGAGGCGTTCGAGGCGCGGGTCGCGGCGGATGAATTCATCGAGCCCAAGGACTGGATGCCCGACGCCTATCGCAAGACGCTGGTGCGGCAGATTTCGCAGCACGCGCATAGCGAGATCGTCGGCATGCTGCCCGAAGGGAACTGGATCACGCGCGCCCCGTCGCTGCGGCGCAAGGCCATCCTGCTCGCCAAGGTGCAGGACGAGGCGGGGCATGGCCTCTATCTCTATTGCGCCGCCGAGACGCTGGGCACGAGCCGCGAGGAGATGATCGAGGCGCTCCACTCGGGCAAGGCCAAGTACAGCACCATCTTCAACTATCCGACGCTGACCTGGGCCGACATCGGCGCGATCGGCTGGCTGGTCGACGGCGCGGCGATCATGAACCAGGTGCCGCTGCAGCGCACCAGCTACGGCCCCTATGCCCGCGCGATGGTTCGCGTGTGCAAGGAGGAAAGCTTCCACCAGCGCCAGGGCTATGAAATCATGATCGCGCTGGCCAACGGCACGGCGGATCAGAAGCGGATGGCGCAGGATGCGCTCAATCGCTGGTGGTGGCCGTCGCTGATGATGTTCGGTCCGCCCGACGACAATAGCCCCAACACCGAACGTTCGATGCGCTGGCGGATCAAGCGCGAGACCAACGACGAGCTTCGCCAGAAATTCGTCGACATCACCAAGCCGCAGGCCGACTTCCTCGGGCTGACGGTCCCGGACGCCGACCTCAAATGGAATGAGAATAAGGGCGGCCACGATTTCGGCGAGATCGACTGGGAGGAATTCTACGCGGTTGTGCGCGGGGAAGGCCCGGTGGCCAAGGAACGGATGAAGGCGCGCCGCGAAGCCTGGGAGAAGGGCGCCTGGGTCCGCGATGCGGCCGCAGCTTATGGGGCCAAGCGCGCAGCGAAGGCCGCGGCATGAGCGAGGGGAAAGGTCATGACTGGCCGCTTTGGGAAGTCTTCG
>CAMPIY010000120.1 GCA_946886645.1 uncultured Sphingomonas sp. | reverse complement strand
GCCCGCACGGCCGACATCTCGCGGGCGGCGGATGCGGCGCCCAGCCCGCCGCCCCGGCGATCGGCGAGGAAAGCGCGCAGGTCGGATGCGTGGAGGTTGAGTAGGCCGAAACGCCCGATCTCTTCGCCATGATGACGACCCAGGAAATCGATCAGCCTGTGCGCGGTCGCAACATAGGCCCGCACGGTGTGCTGCGAGCGACGTCTATCGTGAGCGAGGTGACTTCCCCAGCGCGCCGCGAGCGCCCTGGCGGGATGGTCGTTTTCGTCTAGCGCTCGATCAGCCACCGGCGGAGCATAGCGCCAAGGCTGTCTCCAAGGAATCCCAGCAGTTGCGCGCCGTGCCGTGCGTCGAGGCCCGCCTCGACCCGCTGGCCTAGCAGGAGCAGACCGTAGGGAAGCGGCGCTTCGGAATGGAGCGGGACGATGGCTTCGGAACGGATCGCGGCGGCTTCGCGCCCGAACAAGGCATGGCCGCGCGCACTCGTGCGCATGACGATCCCATCGATTTGGTCGATGGCCCGGTCGACCAGCTTCCGCTCGACCAATTCAATAGCGCCTTGATGGACGCGAAAACCCAAATCATCGGCTACCAATGCCAATGTCACGACATCCAGACCGAGGATCCTCGGCCACGTCTTGGTGACTACATCGAACAGGTCATCAACGCTGTCCGCATCCATGAGCGCAAGCACGGCGGCATGGATCGATGCGGTCGCGCCCGAATGGCCGCGCGCGAAGGCGATCAGGTCTTCGTTCGCACTCTCGACCGCACCCAGGCGGTCACGCAAAGTCGCGACGGCACGCTCTTCGAATGGAATGACCTTGGCCATGCCGCGCATCCTAGCGCGACAGGGTTAATAAACCCCCTATTCGCGGCGGAAATCAGCCAATCTTCTGGCCGGTGGCTTCCCAGTCCTTTAGGAACGCCGCAATGCCGTTGTCGGTCAGCGGATGCTTGAACATCTGCCAGATCACCGACGGCGGCGCGGTCATCACGTCGGCGCCCAGTTTCGCGGAGTCGAGGATATGGATCGGGTTGCGCACGCTTGCGACCAGTATCTGTGTCGCGAAGTCATAATTATCGTAGATGGTGCGAATATCACCGATCAACTCGATGCCCGGCTGGCCGATATCGTCGAGGCGCCCGACGAAGGGCGAAATAAAGGTTGCGCCGGCCTTGGCGGCCAGCAGCGCCTGGTTTGCCGAGAAACAGAGCGTGACATTGACCATCGTCCCGTCACCGGTCAGCGCCTTGCAGGTCTTCAGGCCATCGATCGTCAGCGGGACCTTGATCGCGATATTGTCGGCGAGCTTCCGAAGGGTCTCCGCCTCCTTCATCATGCCGGCGTGGTCGAGCGCCACCACTTCGGCGGAAACGGGGCCCGGGCAGATGGAAGCGATTTCCTTCACCACCTCGATGAAATCGCGACCCGATTTCTTGACCAGCGAAGGATTGGTGGTGACGCCATCAAGCAGTCCGGTGTCCTGCAATTCCCGGATATCGGCGATTTCGGCGGTGTCGGCGAAGAACTTCATATGGTCGGTCCCTACGGTTCTGGGGAAATTTGCCTACCCCTAGCGGCTGGGCGCAAACAGGTCATCCGATTCGCATCCGAAAAGGTCTTGCCGATGGATTCCCATGTGCTGGTCGAACGAAGCGAGTCTGTGCTTTCCATCACGCTGGCGCGCCCGGAGCGGCGCAACGCGATTACCGTTGCGATGTACGCGGCCCTAGCGGATGCCATCGAGAGCGCGGCCGGCGACAACTCGATCCGCCTGATCACGCTGGAAGGCCAAGGGGAGGATTTCACTGCCGGCAACGACCTCGGCGATTTTCTCCAGGCCATGCCCCAGCCCGGCGATGGCCAGGACATTCCGGTCTGGCGACTGCTTCGTGCATTGGCTCGAAACCAGGTTCCGCTGATCGCGGCGGTTCACGGCAATGCCGTCGGAATCGGCACGACCATGTTGTTCCATTGCGACTTCGTGCTGGCCGAGGAAGGCAGCCGCTTCATCATGCCCTTCGTCGATCTCGGCCTCGTGCCCGAGGCGGCGAGTTCGCTCATCTTTCCACGGCTCGCGGGCCGTCGCCGCGCGGCGCGGCACCTGCTGCTCGGAGAACCCTTTGGCGTCGATGAAGCGATGGGATTCGGC
The DNA here is from genome assembly GCA_946886645.1 of uncultured Sphingomonas sp. Next base: position 3,488 of record CAMPIY010000120.1, on the reverse strand, counting down.
CTCGCCAGCCACTCGGTTCCGAAGGGGCAGTTGAACGGCGCGCTCGATGCCCTGGTCGCGGCGCTACTCGCAAAACCGGCGGAGGCGCTGCGCCAGACCCAGGCGCTGCTCCGCCAGGTGGACACGGAAGCGGTACTTGAGCGTATGGAGCTTGAAAATGGCCACTTCGCCGAAAGGCTTCAATCTGACGAGGTCAAGCAAGCCATCAGCAGTTTCTTTTCCGCGCGCAATCGAGCGCCCGAAAATTAGGATCCCGCGACCCAGACGCGCTTCGAACGCTTCACCGTAATGGTGGGGCCCGGCAGCAGCAGAAGGTCTGTCGCCTGCGTGTAGTTGACCGTAAGGTCGTAATATTTGCTGGTGCCGGAAGTCTGCAAGGTCGGAAGGGGCGTGTTGAACGAGCCCGGCCCGATGCCATAAACCGCTGCATCGATCTTGGCCTTCACCGCCGTTGCGGTCGGCGTAGTGCATCCCGCCGCCGAGGGATTGAGGCACAAGGTTGCGTAGCGCGCGCCCTCGCCCAGCGCCTGTTGGATACCAGCCACGGCTCGATAGACCAGGCCAAGCTGCACCAGCATCCAGATCATCATGATCAGGATCGGCATGGCAAACGCCATTTCGATGACGGCGACGCCTTTTTCGTCCCTTGCAAGGCTCCGGATACGGATCATTTCGTCCTCATCCCCGCGGTCGCGGAAATATGGTAGGTGCCGTCTTCGTTGATGCCGCCGAAGTGCGTCGTGAACATCGGCGTATATTTGTCGGTCACCAGGACCTCCAGATATTTGGCCTCCGTCACCGTCCCGGTCCCGCAAACATATGCGTCGAACGTGGCCGCATTATTGCTGCTCTGCGAAGTGATCGTTCCGCCTGAGTCCATGCATTCCTGCCGGTAGGTCACGGTGACATTGTCCGCCGTGATCGGGCTGGTCTTGCAGGTCCCGTCCTCGTTCATGCCATTTACCTGGCAGACCGCTTCGGTCTTCAGCGTGGTTTCGACCGTGGTGCTGCCGGTGGTTTGCATCACTTTCTCAATGGCGCGCTGGGCACCCTGTTCGAGTGCCAGCTTGCGACCATAGGCATTGCTGATGTCCACGACGCCGATGGTCATCAGCGCCAGGACGGGTGCCACGAGCGCGAGCTCGATCACGGCCGCGCCCGCCTCGTCGGCGACGAGCCTGATTTTGCGGGCCATCTTCATGCGACAAGCCTCACCATCGTCGTGCTGATTCCGTTGGGCAGGCCGAAAGCGCTGCAATCGGCCAGCTTCTTGAATTTGTTGGTGGTCGTGCTGTTGCCACTGAAGTTCAGGCGGCGCGCGACGAACATCGTGCAGATCGCCGCGGTCGTGCCGGTGCCGTTATACTCCAGCTCCTGGCTTGGGAAATAAATGGCGCCCTGGACGATCGACCCCGAGTTGCCGTTGATCTTGTTGCAGCTGTTGCAATCCGTCGCGCGGCGATCCTGAAATACGGCGATGCCCTTATAAGTACCGCTGATGGGCGCCGTCAGATTGGTGTTGGAGCTGGCGTTGACCTTGATGTTGCCGATCGGGCTGGACGAATCCTTGTTGGTCAGCACGATCGTGCAATGGGTGCAGCTCATATTGCCCTGGATGAAGGCATCGCCGCCGTTGATATAAATAGGTCCGAAATCGGCAGGGACATTGAGCGTCGTGTTCGACCCGACCCCCAGTGAGGTCCAGCAATTGGCCTTGTCGCCATTGATGTCCTTGGCGTTGGCCATGTCGCTGGCTTCGGTCAGCGCATCATAGACCCAATTCGTATTCTTGCCCTTGGTCTCCCAGTGACCCGCGCACTTCATGTCGGAAGAGCTGGGATTGATGTCCTTGAAGGGATCTTCAAGCGACGGGGAATAGGGCCTGTACGAGCCGACATGGAAGTTGTTGGATTCCTGGATTCCGCCGACGCCGCCGATGGAGTTCAGCGTGACGTCGGAACTGCCCTTCGCCACCGAGGTGTTAGTGCTGGAAGCGTTGCTGAAACCGTCGCAATCGGGCGCCTCGATCCCGGCATTGCCGATGAAGGTCAATCCGGTGGCCGATCCCGGCTCCGTCGCGAAGAAGCAGGGATCACCGCCGGCGGGAACGGCAGCCGCGGTCGCATTGGCAACGATCGTCGGCGCAGTCATGAACAACGAGCTGAAGGGCAGCCGCTGCTGGATTGCCAGGCTTACCCTGACCTGGTTGGTCATTGCGCCCGAATTTGCCGGATAAGTCACCTGTGGGTAGCCAGTCTTCAGCCCCATCCAGGTGTGGAGGTTGAGCGAAAGGTCGTGAGAGACCGTATTCTCAACAGTCGCCGTGGCGCCTTTGTTACCGACCCGGTCGTATACGCCGGCAATTGCAGCCGAGTCAGCCGACCGTTGAAGCTGGCGTTTCCACAGCGTCCATTGGATCGTGTCGGCGGCAAGACCCGCGGCACCGACGACGAGCGGTAGGGCCGCGCCCGCAATCATGATCACATTGCCGCGATCGTTGTTCCACAGTTTCCTGAATGCCTTGAGCATTTTCTACCCCGCCGGATGAACGCGTTTCGCCGGGACTTAGCGTGAGTTAGGTAAGCGATCCGTTGTGAGGCGTGGTTGATGAAACCCTAACCACGATACGGCACAGCCGCTTGAAGCGCCGCGTCTTACCCCTATAATACAGTGACGAAGCCCTTGCGCGCCAATGGTGGGACGTCCACTTTCCGCGCCAGGGCGATGAAAGGGATTATAGACATGGCCAGCGAACCCTCGACCGAGACCGCGACCGCGACGAAGATCAAGCTGGAGCCGCCCGAGGCGCTTCAGCCGGTTGCCGTGCACGAGGCATCGGGCCTGGTCCCGTTGAAAGCCGAGGAGACGAGCGAGCTCGACAGCAAGGTCGCCAAGTTTGTCGACGAGCTGGCGGCGCTCGATTCCAACAGCCCCGAATTCGGCAAGAAGGTCGACCAGCTAACCGCGATGGGCCGCAAGGAAATCGCCGAGGCCGCCGGAGCGTCGAACCGCTTTCTCGACCGGCCGGTCAAGGCGATCGACAGCGATACCGGCATCGGTGCGGACCTGACGGAGCTTCGGCGAACGGTTGAGTCGCTGGATCCCAAGGAAAACAGCAAGTCGTTCACGACCCGCAAGTTCCTCGGCATCATCCCCTTCGGGAAGCGCATCAACAATTATTTCGACAAATATCGCAGTTCGCAGACCCATATCTCGGCGATCCTCGGCCGTCTCGGCAACGGCAAGGACGAACTGCTGATGGACAATGCCGCCATCGACACCGAACGCGCGGGCCTGTGGAAGACGATGCACAAGCTTGAGCAGATGATCCACATCTCCAAGAGCCTCGACAAGCAGCTTGAGGACAAGGCCAACGACCTCGACGCGAGCGAGCCGGCCAAGGCCAAGGCGATCCGCGAGACAGCATTGTTCTACACGCGCCAGCGGACGACCGACCTGCTGACGCAAATGGCGGTGACGGTGCAGGG
>CAMPIY010000119.1 GCA_946886645.1 uncultured Sphingomonas sp. | reverse complement strand
GAACTGGCCGAAGCCTGGCGGCCGCACCGCGGCGCCGCTGCCGTCCTAGCCTGGCATAGCTACAACAGCACCGGCACCGCGCTTTAGCGTTACTTCACTACCGGCAGCATGACCGCGCTGGGCGTCGAGCCGCCGCGTTCGATCGTCACCGTCGCCTTCTGATAGTCCTCCGGCTTCGCGAAGAAGATGTTGGGGACATATTTCTGCGGGTTGCGGTCATAGACCGGGAACAGGCTCGACTGGACCTGCACCATGATCCGGTGGCCCGGCAGGAAGCTGTGGTTCATCGACGGCAGCCGGAAGCGGTAGCGCTGCACCTCACCGGCCGGGATCGGCGTCGGGTTGGAGAAGCTGTTGCGGTAGCGCCCGCGGAAGATGTCCATGCTGATCGGCCACTGATAGCCGCCCATTTCCTTCTTCGTGGCGATCTGGTCCGGCAGGACGTCGATGATCTTCACCACCACGTCCATGTCGCTACCGCTCGTCTTGGCATAGATGTCGGCATAGGGGATGCCGGACACTTTGACCGTTTCGGTCAGCACCGGGCTGACATAGGTCAGCACGTCCGGCCGTCCATCGGCGAAGCGCTGGTCGGTGACCAGCCAGTCGCCCCAGCGCCCGTCATTGAAGTTGATCGGACGCGGCAGGTACGGAACCGGCTTGGCGGGATCGGAGACATAGGAGTCGCCGCCTTCCGAAGCCGCGGTGCGGGCAAGGCCGAACCCATCCTGGAGATAGAAAGGCGTTAGCGGCGCGTCGCCCCAGCTTTGATAGCGGTCCCACTGGTTGGCGCCAGCGTCGTATAGCTGGACCGGCGGCGGCGTGAACGGAGGCGCGCCGTCCTTCAGATAGGCGTTGAAGAAGGGCACCAGCAGGTCGCGGCGATATTGCAGCGAGGTGTCGCCGACCCAGTGGAACGGGCCAAGCGTCTCGCCATTGCGGTTGATCTGGCTGTGCCGCCACGGGCCCATGACCAGGAAATTATTCCCGGTCTTGCCGACCTTCTTCAGCTCCTCCCAAGCGTGGACGCCGCCGTACATGTCCTCATGATCCCAAAGCCCCTGTTCCCACAGGGTCGGGACGTTCGAGGGATTGGCGGCGAGCAGCTTGTCGAGCGCCTGGCCCTGCCAGAATTCGTCATAGGCCGGGTGGTCGGTCATTTTCTTCCACATCGGCAGCTGGTCGTATCCGGACTTCTTCGCCCAGTCGCCGGCGGAACCGACCTTGCGGAAATTGTCGTAATCGTCCCAGCCGCCGGTCGAGGGCGCCTCGCCGCCTCCCTTGTAGCCGGTCTGCGCGGCAATCCAGCCGATGTTGGGCAGGCGGAATGCGCCGTGGTGGAACCAGTCGTCGCCCATCCATCCGTCGATCATCGGGCTTTGCGGAGCGGCAACCTTCAAGGCCGGGTGCGGCCCGAGCAAAGCCATGACGACCGTGAAGCCCTCATAGCTGCTGCCCATCATCCCGACCTTGCCGTTGGACTGCGGCAGGTTGGCCTTGTTCACCAGCCAGTCGATGGTGTCGTAGGCGTCGGTCGTGTGATCGACCTTGGTCGGGTTGAGCGGGCCGATCGGCGGGCGGGTGATGACGTAGGCGCCTTCCGATCCATATTTGCCGCGGATGTCCTGGAAGACGCGGATGTAGCCGTTCTTGACGAACAGCTCGTCGGATTCGGGCAGGCGGTTGACCATCTGGTCGCTGTCCATCCGGTCGGCGCGGCCGCTGGCGTTATAGGGCGTGCGCGTCAGCAGGATCGGGGCGTTGACCGCGCCCTTCGGGATAACGATGACGGTATGCAGCTTCACCCCGTCGCGCATCGGGATCATGACGTCGCGAAGGATGTAATCGCGCTGGTCGGTCGGCGGCGTGAACTTCGCCGGGATGTCGCCCCCGGGGACGAGCAGCTTGACGGGCGCGCTCTGGGTCAGCGCGGGCGACGCGAGACAGGCGGCAAGGACGGCAACGGCGACGAACGACCGGCGAATGGACATTATGGGACTCTCCTCTCGGGCGCGACTTGTCGGCGGCCCGGAGGCGGATTGTCCAGCGCTTATTCGACTAACGGCTTAAGCCAGCGCTGTGCGGCCGCGAGCTGAGGCCGCGGAAAATGCGGGGACCGAGGTCGAGCCGGAACGGCGCGAGCTTGTCATCTCCCTCATTGCCGCGCCCAACCAGGAAGCTCGCCGACTTCTGGGAATTGCCGCTGAACAGCACGTTGAAGGCCACCAGCGGGACGAACAGCGTGCGGCCCTCCACCGTGAAATTGTGAAGCTGGGCGATCGGCAGGCGCACCGCGCTCTTCAGCGAGATTTTGCCGAACGGCTGGATGGCCGCGATCCGGTCGCCCTTGCCGACCGGCTGCTGGAAGAAGGCCGCGATCTCCGCGTCCTGCCCGGCGTGCGCCGACACCATCCGCGCTTCGACCAGGACATCGCGGGCCGGCGCCGATCCCGAATTGGTCACGACGACGTCGAACTGGAGCATCACGTCGCTTTCCGTGACGACCGCCCGGTCCGGCTCGAAATAAATGGCGAGCTCGGGCTTCAGGCGGGTCGAAACGATCATTCCGTCGCCCGGCGGCGACGCCGGCTTGGGCACCAGCGACCAGCCATTGTCCGCTTCCGGTGGCGCCGGCTCCGGGCGGGGCGGAACGGCATCATGCTTCGGCCGCATTGGCGGAGCGGGTTCGCCCCCCATATCGGGAACCAGTCCGGCGAAGGCCATGCGACCGGGGTCGCCATAGCGCTGGCGGCGGCCCCGCCGGCTCCAAGCGATGAACCCGCCGCCGCCGGCCAGCGCCAGCAACGCCGCGATCCACGGCCACGGCAGGCCGCCGCCCGGATTCGCCTCGATGCCGGACGGCGCCGTTGCGTCAGGCGTGGAGGCTGGCACGGTCTGCGTCTGGACGCCCGTCGCAGCGGGCGTAACCGACTCGCCCCCGCGGGGACCCTGCGGTGCGGCATTGGCCAGGGACTCAGGAACAGGATCGCTGCTGGAAGGCAGCGACGGCGCAGCGCGCCGCGCCCCGCTTGCCTCCGAACGTGGCGTCACTTCGGTGGGCCCAGCGGATGTCGTTCGGGGCTGTGCGGAATTCACCGGCGGCGGCGCGCTGGCGGCGGGCCGGTCCGCCTGCCGGGTGACCGTCCCGTCCAGCGAAAAATCCCGAAGCTGGGCCGGTCCGACCGTTTCGGACGACGGCGGAGGCGCGGCGGTGACGTCGACCGGTGCGTCGCTATTCTGCGCGGACGCCGGGACCGCCGCGATAAGCGCCAGCGCGGCGGCCAGGCCGCCCAATGCCTTGACTGTCATGCGGCGCACTGCCGTCACTTCCCCCACCTCGATGGTTTCCTGAAGGATCGCGCCCGTCCGCCCCGGCAGGCCCGATAATCGCCCGCTATTGGCCTGCAAATCGCACGAAGACAAGCATTTACCCGCCTATCGTGCGTCCACCAGCACCAATTCCGCGTCGGCATCCGCCTCGATCGTCACCTCTTCCTCTCCGGTGATGGCGACCCCGTCGCGGGCATTGGCCTCGACTCCGTTCACCCGGATGGGGGCGGACGGAACGAGGTAGAGATGGCGCGCCGGATCGGCTTCGTAACGCAGGCTTGACCCGCCCTTCAGCGTCGCTCCGAGGATTTTCGCGTCGGCGTGGATCGTCAACGCTCCGTCGCCGGGATCTCCGCTGGCCAGTAGCTGGAAGCGATCGTCCCGGGCCTCCTTCGGGAACGGCATCTGGCCCCAGCCGGGCTTCACTCCCGGCCGGTCGGTCTCGATCCAGATCTGGAACAGCGTGGTTTCTTCATTCTCCAGGTTGAATTCGGAATGGGTGACGCCCGATCCGGCGCTCATCACCTGCACGTCCCCCGCCTCCGTGCGGCCCTCATTTCCCATCGAATCCTTGTGGGTAATCGCGCCGGTGCGGACGTAGGTCACGATTTCCATGTCGCGATGCGGATGCGGCGGAAAGCCGCTCCTGGCCGCGATCCGGTCGTCGTTCCAGACGCGAATCCTGCCCCAGCCCATGCGGCTCGGGTCCAGATAGCTGGCGAAGCTGAAATGATGGTGGGCGTCGAGCCAGCCATGGTCGGCGTGGCCAAGCGAAGCGAAGGGTCTGATGTCGATCATGACAGGGAAATGGTTACCGGTCGCACCTTCTTTCAAGTGTCAACGATGTAACCGCAGTGCGCTCGCATATTTGCCGGCTTTCTCCGCATAATGGGCGGCCGACAGGCGAAGCATCGCAACCTCCTGCTCGCTGAGCTGCCGGATCGCCCGCGCCGGCGATCCGACGATCAGGCTGCGCGGCTCGAATGCCTTGCCTTCGGTAACCAGGGCACCTGCCCCGACGATGCATTGAGCGCCGATGACCGCGCGGTTGAGAATGCGTGCGCCCATCCCGATCAGCGCCTCTTCGCCGACGGTGCAGCCGTGGAGGATCGCCTGGTGCCCGACCGTGACCCTGGCCCCGATGGTGAGCGGAGCGCCGGGATCGGAATGGCCGATGGCGCCATCCTGGAAATTGCTTTCCTCGCCCAGCAGGATCGGTGTGTTGTCGGCGCGAATGACCGCGCCGAACCAGACGCTGGCGCGTGGGCCGAGATGGACGTCGCCGATCAGGTCGGCCGACGGCGCGACCCAGGCCGTCGCGTGAACGGAAGGCGACAGGTCGTCGATTGAATAGATAGGCATGGGCCCAAGGCTAGTCCCTAACAGGCCCGCCGTCGATGACGCTTCGCATTGCGGCCGGTTCGGGTTAGGCTCCGCGCGGTTCGAGCAAAGGGGGACGGCTTTGGCGGACGAAATGAAGCCCCGGAAGGCGGAGCGGGTGCCGTTGCGCGCGGACATCGATTTCCGCCGGGCGGGCGACCATCGCTATCGCGTCAACATCCTCGACTTCTCGCCGGAAGGCTGCCGAATGGAGCTTCCGGTCAATGTCGAGCCGGGCGACACCATCTGGATTTCGCTGCCCGGCCTCGAATCGATCCAGGCCGAGGTGTGCTGGGTAAAGGAATGGACGGTCGGCGTGGAATTCGGACGGCCGCTCTACCCGTCGGTGTTCGAGCTCGTGCGCGAGAGGATGCGCACGGTCGAATGACCGCCAGCCCGTCAGCGCACCGGCAATGACCCAATATCTCCTGGTCATCGACGAAGGGACCACCTCGACAAGGGCGATGCTTTTCGCGCGCGACGGGACGCCGGTGGCGAGCGCGCAACACGGCCTGACCCAGCATTATCCGATGCCGGGCTGGGTCGAACATGACGCCGGCGAAATATGGGACCGGACCGTGGCCGCCGCGCGGGAGATGGTGACGAAGGCGGGCGGCGCTAGCCGGATCGCCGCGATCGGCATCACGAACCAGCGCGAGACGGTGGTGGCATGGGACCGTGCGACGGGGGAACCGCTCGGCAATGCCATCGTTTGGCAGGACCGGCGGACGGCCGAGCGATGCGGCGAACTCAGGGAAGCCGGCCACGAGGCCGCGATCCAGTCGAAAACCGGTCTGCTCCTCGATCCCTATTTCAGCGCGTCCAAGATGGAATGGATGCTCCGCCACCGCCCCGAGGTTCGCGATGCGAGCGAGCGGCTGGCGTTCGGGACGATCGACAGCTGGCTCATCTGGAAGCTGACCGGCGGCGCGGT
>CAMPIY010000118.1 GCA_946886645.1 uncultured Sphingomonas sp. | reverse complement strand
ATTATGCCTCAACAATCGGCCCTGTTCCCGCTTCCAGTCGCGTTCCTTGATCGTCGCCCGCTTGTCATGGACCTGCTTGCCCCGCGCCAGCGCCAGCTCGACCTTCGCGCGCCCCCGCGAATTGAAATAGACCGAAAGCGGGATGAGCGTCAGCCCCTTGCGATTGATCGCGCCGTGAAGCTTGGCGATTTCCCTGCCTCGCAACAGCAGCCTGCGGCGACGGCGCGGTTCGTGGCTGGTATAGCCGCTATTTCCATATTGCGGGATCGACGAGTTGATGAGGAACACTTCCTCCCCTTCGACCAGCGCGTAACTTTCGGCGATCGATCCCTCGCCGGTGCGGAGCGCCTTCACTTCGGTGCCTTGCAGCTCGATCCCCGCCTCGAACCGTTCCTCGACGAAATAGTCGTAGCGCGCCCGCCGGTTCTCGGCGACCACCTTGGCCTTGTCGAATTCCTTTGCCGGTAAAGACTTGGACACTGGATTCAGATCAATCCTGCATGGCCGAGAGCAGCATCGACCGCGGCTTTCGACGCCGCCGACGGTGCGGTCATCGGAAGGCGCAATGCATCCGGAAAGCCGGGCTGCACCCTTGAAACCGCATATTTGACCGGACCGGGGGATGCGTCGCTGAACAATGCGGCGTGAAGGGGATAGAGGCGGTCCTGAAGATCCAGCGCCTCGGCCCAGCGCCCTTCGCGCATCGCTTCCTGAAACTGGCTGCACAGACGCGGCGCAACATTGGCGGTGACGGAGATGCACCCGACGCCGCCCATCGCATTGAAGCCCAGCGCCATATCGTCATTGCCCGATAGCTGGACGAACTCCACCCCGCACGCCTGCCGCTGGGCGGAAACCCGGGCGAGATTCCCGGTCGCATCCTTCACGGCGATAACGTTCGGCAAGCGCGAGAGCCGCCCCATCGTCTCGACCGAGATATCGGTAATGGTTCGAGCCGGCACGTTGTACAGCACGATCGGAATGCCGAGATCGGCCACCGCCGCTAGGTGAGCGTAGATCCCATCCTGGTTGGGCCTGTTGTAGTAAGGCGGCACATGCAGCGCCGCGTCAGCGCCCGCGTCTCTCGCATTCTTCGTCAACTCGATGGCGTGGGCCGTATTGTTGGAACCGCAGCCCGCGATCACCGGAACCCTGCCGCGCGCGACTTCCACCGTCAGCGCAATGAGTTCCTTGTGTTCCTCGGTCGACAGCGTTGCGGCTTCGCCGGTGGTGCCGCAGGGCACCAGTGCGTTGCTTCCCGCGTCGATTTGCCACTCGACGAAATCACGGAATATCGCAAGATCGACTCGTCCCGCCGCAAAAGGCGTCACCAGCGCGGGTATCGACCCGAAAAACATGAACTTTTTCCTTCACCTGGACTCGTCCGCGGGGTTAGGCTCGCGAAATATGAGGGGCTTGTTCACCGCCTGATAAGGACGGGCACCGCAGGATGTCCAGCATGAGGAGTACAGCGATTTTCGTTCCGCTTTTGCTTTCCGCCGTTGCCGGCTCCGCCGTGCAGCCTGTCACCCAGCAATCAACCGCTCGTCCCGCCGCCTCGTCCGCCTACTCCTACAATGTCGGCTATGCGCTCAACGACTGGCGACGGCTGAGGCAGAGCGATGGCTACGCGTTCGCCGATTATGCCCGCTTCATCATCGCCAATCCGGGCTGGCCGGGAGAAAGCGGCCTGCGCCGCGCGGCGGAAAAGCAGATGCGGCCGGGGGAGAATGGCGCGACCGTTATTTCCTTCTTCAGCAGCACCGAACCCCAGAGCGGAAACGGTTGGGCTCGCCTCGCCGAATCCTATGCGGCGGCGCGCAGGCCGACGGAGGCCTTGGCCGCAGCACGGTCGGCATGGACCTCGTCCGACCTGTCCGCCTACGACGAACAGTCGCTGTTTGCCCGCTTCGGGTCGCAGTTCACCTCGGCCGATCACGATAAGCGGGTCGATGCCCTGCTGTTCGACAAGAAGACGACCGACGCCTACCGGATGATGCCGTGGACGACCGCGACCCGCCGCGGCGCCTTCAACGCCCGCATCGCCATGCTCTCTCGCATGCCCGACGCGGAAACGCGCTATGCGGCGGTTGCCGGCCAGGTCACCAGCGATGCCGGGCTGATGATGGCCCGAGCCCGCTACCTGCGCGATTCCGGGAATGAGACCGCTGCCCGGCAGTTGTTCGCCCGCCCGCATAATTTCACCAATCGGCCGACCGATGCCGACAAATTCCTGGAAATGATGGAGTTGTTGGCCGTCGGCGCAATGTCCGACCGCCAGTATCAACTGGCCTATGATATCGGTCGACAAGTCGACGATGCCTTCGCTCCCGGCGTCGACATCAGCCTGAAAAGCTATGGCATCCGCGACAAATATACGACGTTGACCTGGACGGCCGGTACGGCGGCGTTGGAGCGGCTCAACCGGCCGCGCGACGCCGTTTCCCTATTCGACAAATATGCCAATGGCGGCCGCTCGCTTCAGGTCGCGACCAAGGGCTGGTATTGGGCCGGCCGCGCGGCTTCCCAGTCGGGTGACCACGCCGGTGCCATGGCGCACTTCCAGCGCGCCGCCGCTACCCCCGAGCTATTTTACGGCCAGCTTGCCCTGGAGCGGCTCGGCAGGATTGTGCCCGCCCCGGCTGGGACACCCTCGCTCCTCGTTACCGACGCGCAGCGCCGCGCCTTTTACCAGAAGCGGCTGGTCCAGGCCCTTCGCCTGCTCGGGCAGCAAGGCCGCTGGGATGAACAAAGCCTGTTCGTTCGGGCGCTTTCCGAAGACGTGAACAATGATTCCGAGCGGCTTTTGGCGGTGGAACTGTCTGCCCAGGCCGGCAGGCCTGACCTTGCCGTCTGGACCGCAAGGTCGGCACGCAACGCCGGATCCGCCTTTTATTACAAGGCAACCTATCCGACCCATGCCTATAACGTGCCGTCCGGCCGCGTGTGGTCGCTGGTTCACGGCATCACCCGTCAGGAATCCAGCTTCGACAAGCGTGCGGTCAGCCATGCGGGCGCCCGCGGCATGATGCAGTTGATGCCCGCCACGGCGCGCGAACAGGCCGGCAAGTCGGGCTATGGCTATGACGCCGGCCGATTGACGTCCGACGCCAATTACAACGTCATGCTTGGAAGCGCCTATTTCCAGCGCCTGCTGAATAGCTGGGATGGAAGCTATCCGCTGGCCGTCGCCGCTTACAACGCAGGTTCGGGCAATGTTCGCAAATGGGTCCGCGCCTATGGCGACCCGCGCGGCAATGTCGACATCGTGTCGTGGATCGAGAAAATCCCGTTCATGGAAACTCGCGGCTATGTGCAGCGGGTGCTGGAGAACACGGTCGTCTATGACCGGTTGAACCCGACCCTGCCGGGCCCGCAGCCGGTCCATATCTCGGCCTATCTCGGCAAGACCTCGCGTCCCGGCTAAAGACCGTTACCATGGCCGATCGTCCACCGCGCTTCATCACGCCGGAAGGCTTCGCGCGCATCCGCGCGGAATATGAGGAGCTGTTCGGCATCGAGCGGCCGAAGCTGGTCGACACCATCGCCTGGGCGGCCGGCAATGGCGACCGGTCGGAGAACGGCGACTATATCTACGGCCGCAAGCGGTTGCGGGAGATCGACCGGCGGCTTGGCTATCTTTCCAAGGTGATGAAACAGGCGAAGGTCGTCGATCCGGCAGGCCAGGAACAGCGGGACACGGTTCGCTTCGGCGCGACCGTGGAGCTTGCCGACGAGGATGACGAACGGCGCACGCTGACGCTGGTGGGAGAGGATGAGGCCGACGCTTCGACCGGCCGCATCAGCTGGGCCGCGCCGATAGCCCGGGCACTGGTGGGCGCGCGTGTCGGCGACGAGCGCATCGTCCGGCTGCCTTCCGGCGAGAAAAGCTATGAGGTGATGGCAATCCGCTACCCCTGAGGGCGCCGACTATCCCGCCTTCTGGTGGTTGGGGAACTGAACGACGGTTTCGCCTTCCGCCGGCGGTTCGGCGGGCACCGATTTTTCAAGCAGGTCGGCGATGGTGGTCAGCGCGGCGATACAGCCCGCCGTCTGGTCGTTGCCGTCGATGACCTGCCAGGGCGCCCAGCGCGTGTCGGTCTGCTTGAACAGGTCATGCAGAACCTCGACCGTCCGCTCCCGCTGACCGAGGTCCGCCGCGTCTTCCTTCGATAGGAGGTGGCGTTTCCAGGGGTCCTGCTGCCGCTCGCGTAAGGTGGCGATCTGCTGTTCGGCGGAGACATGGAAGAAGAGCTTCGCAACCAGCGTGCCATGGTCGCGCTGCTGCGCCTCGAACTCGTTGACCTCGTCGCAGGCGCGAAGCCAACGCTTGTCGTCCAGCTTGCCGACAACGCGCTCCTCGACGATCCGGCGATACCAGCTGCGATAGAAGATGGTCGTGTCGCCCGCGGCGGGGAGCCTGCTCCAGAACGGCGCGAGCCAGTGGCGGTCGTCGTCAGCTTCGTCGGCACCGCCTACGCTACGCACCCGGACGTGACTGGGGTCCCAGGCACCGACGAGCCGACGCAGCGCGGACTTCTTGCCCGAGCCGATCCAGCCTTCGAACAGGATGATCGCCCGCTTGCGATGAACGATCTGGGCGGTTTGAAGGTGCGCGAGCCGGTCCTGCAGCGCCGCAAGCACGGCATCGCCATCGCCTTCGAACGGGGCGCCCTGTTCAAATTTCGTTAAATCGATCGGCACGGGACTTCCTACCGCATCCGAATCAGAGCGGCAATCAGCCGGCGCGAGCTTCCCGGCCGCCGTCCCGCCATGGTACGAACAGAAGGGCGACGAGCAGGTAGAGGAATGCGCTGAACAGGCGGTCAGCGGCCACGTCGACCGGGCTGATGTCGACCAGAGGAGCAGCTAGCGAGGCGGCAAAATTTCCGCCCCAGTGCAGGCCGACAGCCGGCCAGAGGCTCTTCATGCGCAGGGCCGCGGCAGCGAACGCGAGGCCCATCGCAAACAGCCGCACTTGTTCGGCGACGCCCCAATCGAAGCGCCACAAATGGTTGGCAGTGTAGAGTGCGGCGCTGAATGCGATAAGCGCGGGCGCGGCCAGCCTCCGCCACCGGAGCGCAAACAGTGGAATGCCGCGAGTCAGGACATCCTCCGCAAGGCTGGGCACGAAGGTCGAAATCAACGCGATGGCGAACAAGGCTGCCGTTAGGCCCCCGGCCGGAATCATCTCGATGCTCAGCAAACCCAAGCGCGCACCGACCATCCAATGAACCAGCTGGATCGCCATGCCCCCTGCCACCGCTATCGCGAACTGCCCCGCGAGGCGGCGGTCCATTCGAAGGGCGAACGGATCACGATCTCCTAACAGACGCGCGGCGGGCCAGCACATCAGGAGAGCGAAGAGCATCAGGGCCGGGCCAAGCGGGCCGTCCTGCCCCAGTCGCTCTTGGAGCGCCGTCGAGGCAATATAGGGTATCCAAATGATCAGGACGGCCAGCGCCGCCCTGCGCTTCGACATCACGCCTTCGGCGTCCCGTCCCCGACGATGCGGATCGACAGCTCCTTCAGCTGCTTGTCCATCACCGGCGCAGGGGCGTTCATCAGCAGGTCTTCCGCCTTCTGGTTCATCGGGAAGACGATCACCTCGCGGATGTTGGGCTCGTCGGCCAGCAGCATGACGATCCGGTCGATGCCCGGCGCCGACCC
>CAMPIY010000117.1 GCA_946886645.1 uncultured Sphingomonas sp. | reverse complement strand
ACCTCGACCTTGTCGAGATTGTCCTGCGCCTGGGCGAGCTGCGCCTGGGCCGCTTCGGCCATTTTCATGATTTCGTCGAGGCTGGGCATGGTCAGGCTTCTTTCCGTTCGATGGATTCGAGGGTGGCGTCGGGAAACTCGTCGAGGAGCGCCCGGACGTTCGGCTCTTCAAGCACTTCGGCGCGCATTCGTTCCTCCGCCATCGCTTCCTGCTGGTGAAGCGAGGGTGAACCGCCTTCGTCGGTCAGGCGCACCTGCCAGGATTGGCCGGTCGCTTCCTTGGCCGCCAGGGCGAGCTCGCGCGGGAAATCGGGCCCGAGCGGCTTGAGCGGTTTGATGACAAGCTCGCCGGGCGCGAAACTCACAAGGCCGACATGGTCGCGAAGCTGGACGCCGAGCCATTGCTTGCCCTGCTTCTCGACGGCCTCCACGAAGGCAGGAAAGTCCGCGACCAGGCTGGCCTTGGGACCGGAAGCCGGAGTTTTTGGAGCCTGCGGAGCGGCCGCGACAGCCCCACCCGCGAGCATCGCCGCCAGCGCGGATGGATCGGGCATCTCAGCCGAATGAATGAGGCGAAGCAGCGCCATCGTCGCCGCCTCATGGGGATCGGGCGCGATGGTGACGTCCTGCAGCCCTTTCAGCAGCAATTGCCATAGCCGGTGAAGATTGCCCCAGCTAAGCCGCGCGGCGAGGTCGGCCGCCGCTTCCCGTTCCTCCGCGGATTGCAGCAGGTCGGCTTTTGCTCCGGCCTTGGCGCGAGTCACGGCATGAAGCGATTCCATCAGCCCACGCAGAAGCGAAGCCGGATCGATGCCCAGCGAATGGGCTTCGTCGAGCTGGGCCAGTGTTGCCGCCGTGTCGCCCCCGAGCAGCGTTTCGAGCAGTCGGCGAATGCGGCCGCGATCGGCCTGGCCGAGCATGTCACGCACCTGCTCGGCCGTGACCTTGCCCTCGCCGTGGGCAATGGCCTGGTCGAGGATCGAGAGCCCGTCGCGGGCCGAGCCTTCCGCGGCCCGGGCGATGGCCTGGAGCGCCTCTTCCTCGACGTCGACGTTTTCGGCTCGCGCGACATTTGCGAAATGCTCGGCAAGCTTTTCGGCGGGAATGCGCCTCAGGTCGAACCGTTGGCAGCGCGACAGCACCGTAACCGGAACCTTGTTCACCTCGGTCGTGGCGAACAGGAATTTCACATGGGCCGGCGGCTCCTCGAGCGTCTTCAGGAGCGCGTTGAAGGCGCTTTTCGACAGCATGTGGACTTCGTCGATGATGTAGATTTTGTAGCGTGCGGAGACCGCCGCATAGCGCACCGCCTCGATGATCTCCCGGACATCGTCGACGCCGGTGTGGCTGGCGGCGTCCATCTCGATCACGTCAATGTGGCGGCCTTCGGCGATGGCGCGGCAGGGCTCGCAGACGCCGCAGGGGTCGATCGTCGGACCGCCCTGCCCGTCCGGCCCAATGCAGTTGAGCGCCTTGGCGACCAGCCGGGCGGTAGAGGTCTTGCCGACCCCGCGCACCCCGGTGAGCAGGAAGGCATGGGCGATGCGGCCGCGCTCGATGGCGTTGCCCAGCGTCGTCACCATTGCGTCCTGGCCGATCAGCTCGGCGAAGGTCTGCGGGCGATATTTGCGGGCGAGGACGCGGTAATGCCCGTCGCCTTCCGGCTTCGTCTGTTCGGGAAGGTCGAGGCCGAGGCCAGGCGATTCGTCATCCATGAGGGTGATGTAGGGCCTGGCGCCCGCTTTCGTCACCCCCGCACAGACGGCTTGCCAAGGCGGAATCATATCCCCATATGCCGCCCCGGAAGTCGGTGGGCGGGGCTGTCGCCAACCTGGTCAGGTCCGGAAGGAAGCAGCCACAACGATTTCGTCCCGGGTCATCGGCTTCCACCTTCCTGACATCTCTTCATCGGCGGTTCACGCTTCGAGACCAAGGGTGCATCATGCCCCTCCCCGCGCTGATCTTCTCGCTCCTGGTTTCCATCGCTCCACCTGAAGACCCCCCAATCACCGTCAGGGGCTATCCATGGGCTCCCTTCATCAGCCCGATGGGCGAGCCTTTCCGTGGAGGGCCGAACCGCCAGGCGCCGATCGCGCGCTGGTTCGAACGGGCCGACGCAAACCGGGACGGCGTCCTCACGGCCGACGAGATGCAGGCCGACGCGGACCGCTTCTTCAAACGGCTCGACAGCAGTCGTGACGGCCGGATCGATCCCCAGGAAATCACGGCCTACGAATGGGAGATCGCGCCGGACATCCAGGTGAATAGCGACTGGAAAAGGCCTCGTGGCCAGGCTGCGCCAGCGGGCGAGAAGCGAAGGAAGCGCGACGAAGACCGCTATGACGGCTATCAGGTCGACGGCCTGCAAGGCGCGGCTCGATATGGGCTGCTCAACATTCCTCAGCCGGTTGCAAGCGCAGATGCCGACTTCAACCGGGTCGTGACGCGGATCGAATTCATGCAAGCCGCGTCAATCCGGTTCGGGATGCTCGACACTCGCCGGCAAGGCCGGATTACGCTGCCGGAGCTGGAGGCGCGCCTTCCGACCAGGCCGGAGGGCCGCAAGCCCAAGCGCGACAAGGATGCGGTCGATGGCCGGATCGGCCTTCCGCTCCCCAAGGAAGACTGACGCTTACCGGTCGAGGTTATAGGCGCCGCCCGGCATTTGCACCGTCAACGTCCCCAAATCCTCGGTCAGCATGATCTGGCAGGCGAGCCGGGACGTCGGGCGCACCTGCCAGGCGAAGTCGAGAAGGTCGTCCTCTTCCTCGCTGGCGGCGGGCAGGCGCTCGAAATCCTCCTTGGCGACGACCACATGACAGGTCGAGCAGGCCATCTGCCCCTCGCAAGCCCCTTCGAGCGGCTGCCCCTCGGCCTGCGCCAGGTCGAGGAGGTTCGTCCCGGCAGGCGCTTCAACCTCGCGATCGAGCGAGCCGTCGGGGTGCAGGAAACGCACACGAATCATGACAGGAAACCAAGCTGCGAGCGGGCTGCCTCGTCGATCCTGCGGCACGCCGACGCCAGTTCTTCCTCGCCGGTGTAGCGGCCGAACCCCAGCCGGATGGACGAACGCGCTTCGCGATCCGTCAAACCAAGCGCGCGCAGTACGTGGCTGGGACGCCCCGACCCGCTGGCACAGGCTGAACCGAGCGAAAAAGCCAGGTTACGCAAGTCGGAGATGATCCGCGCCCCATCCAGACCGTCGCGGCGCAGGTTGAGATTGCCGTGGTAGCGCCGATCGACGCTGCCGTTGATTATCCAGCCTTGTCCGAAGCTTGATGTCGCTATCTGAAACAATTTCTCAACATGAGCGGCATCGGCTTCACGGCGTTCGATGGCCAAACTGGCTGCCTGGCCGAAGCCCGCGCATAATGAAGGAGAAAGCGTGCCGGAACGCAGACCCAATTCCTGACCACCCCCGTGAAGCAGGGGAGCTGGTTCGGCCCCTTTGCGCATCCACAATCCGCCAATTCCCTTGGGGCCGTGGATCTTGTGGCCGGAGACGGCAACCAGGTCGGGTCCGTCGGGAATGGCCATGCGGCCGAAGCCTTGCACGGCGTCGCAAAGCATCAGCGCGCCGCGATCATGGGCGATTGCCGCCAGCTCGGCGATCGGCTGGATCACGCCGACCTCATTGTTGACCAGCATTGCCGCGACCATCGCCGTGTCGGCGTCGATCGCCATCTCGGCTGCCTTGAGGTCGATCAGGCCATCCGGGCCAACGCCGAGGCGAATGACCTCAACCCCCCGCTCTTCCAGCCATTCCGCCGTATCGAGTACCGCGGCATGCTCGGTCGCGACCGTAACCAGCTTGCGTCGTTCGATATTCTCGAACGTCCCCTTTAGCGCCCAGTTGAGCGCCTCGGTCGCGCCGCTGGTGAAAGCGAAGCGCCCGTCCGGCAACCCGATCGCCGCCTCGATCCTGTCGCGAGCCACCTCGATCGCCGCCGCCGCCTCTCGCCCCCAGGTGGACGGGCTGTGCGGATTGGCGAACTTCTCCTCGATCCACGGCCTCATGGCCGCGATCACTTCCGGGGCAATCGGGGTGGTGGCCTGGTAGTCGAGGTAGATCATGCGGCTTGCTGGCGGGACGCGATACGCTGCCATTCTGCCAGGAACGCATCCACATCGGCTTCCGAGGTGGAGGGGCCGAAGCTGATCCGCAGGAAGCTGTTGGCGATGTCGGGCGCGACGCCCATCGCCGCCAATACAGCGCTTTCCTTCATCTTGCCCGACGAACAGGCGCTGCCGGCGGAAACGGCCATTCCTGCGAGGTCGAACTGCACCAGGAGGGAGGCATTGGAAGCGCCGGGCATTGCCACAGCGCCGATCGTCGGAATGCGCGGGCTTGCTTCGCCGATGACAACGCCACCGCTTGCCTTGACCCCCTGGTCCAGCCGGTGGCGGAGGCCGGTCAGCCGGTCCATGTCATAAGGCTTTGCAGCAAGCGCCGCGGCGAACGCCAGCGCGCTGGGCGCATCCTGCGTGCCACGGCGATACCCTTTCTCCTGGCCGCCGACAGCTTCCAGTGTTCCCAGATCCTTGACCAGGAGCGCGCCGATCCCCGGAGGTCCGCCCAGCTTGTGCGCGGACAAGGCGATGAAGTCCGCGTCGGGGAGCGGGACCTTTCCGGCACTCTGCGCACAATCGGCAAGCAAGAGCGAACCGGCTTCCCGAACACGGGGATAAAGGCGGTCGAGGGGCTGGAGGATGCCGGTTTCATTGTTGACGCACTGGATCGCGACCAGGGCCGGGCCCTTGGCAAGGATCGCGTCGAGCGCCGCTTCGTCGATCAGCCCGTCGTGATCGACGGGCATGACGGTCGAGGCCGCGCCCATCGCATGGGGCACGATCGCATGTTCCGTGGCGCCGTGCGCTCGTCCGGGGACCCGGGCGCGGGCCGCCGCGATCTCGACTGCCTCGCTCGCCCCGCTCGTGAAAATGACGTCATGACGCCAGCCCAGCACTTCGGAAATCGTCGTGCGGGCTTCTTCAAGCAGGGCACGCGACTTGCGACCTTCCTCATGGGGCGAGCTGGGATTGGCCCAGGCGTCGAAGCCTCGGCTCATCGCCGCTCGCGCTTCGGGGAGCACCGGTGTCGTTGCCGCATGGTCGAGGAATATGCGCGTCATGAAAAGCCGAGAATCCTGCCGTTGCCAGAGGTTGCGCCCGCCCTATATAGGAGCCGCCGCCGCGGTGCACCCTGTCCGTGGCCCAAAGTTTCATCTCTCGAAGCGAGCGCCCATGCCCGAAGTGATTTTCCCCGGACCCGAAGGCCGTCTGGAAGGCCGGTTCAACCCGGGGCCCCGTCCGCGTGCGCCCGTCGCGCTGATCCTCCACAGCCATCCGCAGGCCGGCGGGACGATGAACAACAAGATCGTCCAGCTGCTCTACAAGGATTTTGTGCGCCGTGGCTTCGCGACCCTCCGCTTCAACTTTCGCGGCGTTGGCAAGAGCCAGGGGACCTTCGACAACGGCATCGGCGAGCTTAGCGACGCGGCATCGGCGCTCGATTGGGTGCAACAAATCCATCCGGAAGCGGAGGTGACCTGGGTGGCCGGCGTCAGCTTCGGCGCCTGGATCGGGATGCAGCTGCTCATGCGCCGTCCGGAAATTCGCGGCTTTATCTCGATTGCGCCGCCGGCGAACATGTACGACTTCGCCTTCCTCGCCCCCTGCCCGGCGTCGGGCA
>CAMPIY010000116.1 GCA_946886645.1 uncultured Sphingomonas sp. | reverse complement strand
GCCGTCATTACGAGAAGCCGTCGGAAAAGCGCGCCCGCGAGCGTGCCGCCGCGATCCGCCGCGCCCGCAAGCTGGAGCGCAAGCGGATGGAGCGCGAAGGCGCCCGTTAAGACGCGTTTCCTTGCCTCCGTTGCCGTGAGGATCTGATGTCGGTTTCCCAGGTTCCCATCCAGCCCATCAAGAAGGGCTCGCTGACCAAGCTCTGGCTGGCGATTGCGCTGTTGGTCGCGATCGCCTTCGGCATCGCCTGGATGGGCGCCGGACAGTTCAAGACGGTGACGGTGGAAACCGTGACGGCCGGTACCGGCCCTGCGATTACCGAGCTCGACGGGGTGATCATCGAATATACCGGCCGGACCGAGAACGGCACCGTGTTCGATTCGACCGAGGGCCGCGGTCCCGCCGCCTTCCTGGTGCCGCAGGTCGTACCGGGCTTTCGCGACGCGCTGATCCAGATGCAGCAGGGCGGCCGCTACAAGATCCTTATTCCGGGCCGTCTGGCCTATGGGCCGAACCCGCCCGCCGGAAGCCCGCTCGGCCCCAACGAAGACCTGTCGTTCGACGTCCATGTGCTGCAGGTCGTGCCCAATGCCGTGCTCCAGGCGGGCGCGGGCGCCGCTCCGCCCCCGGGGCAGTAAGCGCTATTTGGCGGCCGGCGCCTTTCGCGCCGGCTTCGCTTCCCGCCGGCTCAGATCCTCCAGCGCGGTCTTGACCGTCGCCACGATCGGGTCGGCCAGGAACAGGCCCATGATCCCGAACAGAGCGCCGAAAATCAGCTGCGCGGCGAGCACCAGCGCGGGCGCAAGATCGACCGTGCGCCGCGCGACATAGGGCACGATCAGATAGCCATCGACCGTCTGCACGATGAAATAGGTCGCCACCGCCCACAGGCCCTGGTCCGTCCCCGCCGAAAATCCGACGGCGACCATCAGCAGGCCCGACACGATCGCGCCGATGTTCGGGACGAAGGCCAGCAGGCCGGTCAAAAGGCCAAGCAGCGCGGCCATGGGCACTCCGCCCCACAGCAGCATCAGCCATGTGCCGAAGCCCTCGACGACCATTCCGACGACACGGCCGAACATCAGCCGGCGAAGGACGAAGCCGACGCGCTCCGATAGCTCGTAGAAGCTGGGCCGGCGCTCGATCGGAAGCATCCAGGCGAAGCCTCGATCGTAAAGCTTGGGCTCGATCGCGATGAAGATTCCGATCACGAGCACCGCGACGATCGACGAAATGGCCCCGAAGAAAGTGCTGACGGCACTTGTCAGCTTGCCGATTCCGCCGAACAATTGCGTCCCGATGCTGGGGATTCCCCCCTCGGGCAGCAGTCCTGCGGCGCCCAGATAAGCAAGCATCTTCGAGGTTTGCTCGGCAATGACGACGCGCAACGCGCCGGCCTGCTCTGCCAGTGTCGTTCCCGCGAAATAGAAGGTCCAGCCGATGAAGCCGAAACCGGCCAGCGTGACGATCAGCAATCGCCACGGACGGCCGATCGGCAGCACCCGTCCCAGCAGCCGCGTTCCTCCGTCGAGGATGACGGCGAAAACCATGCCGCCGATGATCAGCATGATCGGCTGGGCAAGGACGACCACGCCAACGATTGCCACCGCCATACCCAGCCAGATTGCCGCCTTGCGGGCTTCAATGCGGGCGGACTGGCTCGACAGGTCGGCGGGGCCGGGTTGCTCGGCGCGGGTCGGGCTCGGCTTGCGGTCCGCCATATGGGCTCAGTCCTTCGGTGGCCTCAGGGAATCGCCGGCCCGGCCTTCGCGGAAGGCGGAGAACCAGGTCGACGGGCTGGTCAGCATCGTCGTGCCGTCCAGGCTGAAGGTGATGAACTCGGCGCGGCCGCCGATATTCTCCCACGGCACGGGGCCGCCCAGACCGTTGTTCGGCTCGCCAAGCGGATAGCGACTATCCGCACTATGGTCACGGTTGTCGCCCATAAGGAAGACACGGCCGGCTGGGACATTGACGGGACCGTAATCATCGCCCGGGCTGGCTTCCATGTCATCAATGGTGTCGTAGGAGGCGCCGTTGGGTAGCGTTTCCCGCACGATCGGCAGACGACAGAACTTGCCCGCCTCCGTTTCGACCAATCGACCCGGAAATTGGAGCGACCCGCATGGCACGTTGGCATCGACGGGGATCAACGCGGCCGGCATAACGACGCTCTTCACCGGCTTGCCATTGAGGATCAGGCGACCTCGGCGAACTTCGACCGTGTCGCCAGGGAGGCCGATTACACGCTTGATATAATCCTCGTCTTGGCCTGGCGGAGTTACGATGACGATGTCGCCGCGTTCCGGCAGATTGCCGAGCACCCGGCCTTTCATGAAAGGCAGCGTAATTCCCCAAGGCTCCGGACCTCTACGCAAGACCAGCGAGCGGAAAATCGCCGCCGGGTTGGGAATGGTCGGCGATACATAGGACCAGCCATAAGGATATTTGCTGACCACCAGCCGGTCGCCGGTCAGAAGCGTCGGCATCATCGATTCCGACGGGATGTAGAACGGCTTGGCGATGAAGCTGTGGAAGCCGAGCACCGCCAGAAGCACCCAGAGCAAGCCTTTTATCTCGCGCCAGATCGCGTGGCCGCGGCTTTCCTTACCGGGCTCGGCTGGAACACTCGCCTCCGCTTCGGCGGGGACGGTTTCGTTACGCTCGGACAATCAGGGCTCCATCTTGCGGGCGGTCAGGATCACGAAAGCCTGCGCCCAGGGGTGGTCGTCGGTCATCGTCAGATGCACGTCGATGGCGTGGCCCGCCGGAGCGAGCGCGTCAAGCCGCGCCTTGGCGCCGCTGGTCAGCACTAGCGTCGGCGCACCCGACGGCGCGTTCACCACCCCGATGTCCTTCATATAGACGCCGCGCTTGAAGCCGGTGCCGACCGCCTTGGAGAAGGCTTCCTTGGCGGCGAAGCGCTTGGCGAGCGTGCCCGCCATCGTGAACGGCCTCCGCGCGGCCTTGGCGCGTTCAGTCTCGGTGAAGACGCGATTCAGGAACCGGTCGCCGAACCGGTCGATCGAATTCTGGATCCGCTCGATGTTGCACAGGTCGGAGCCGATGCCGACGATCACCGCGCTTCGTCCATCAATGCGCGCATCCGTTTCACGCTCTGCTCCAGCCCGGTGAAAATCGCCTCGCCGATCAGGAAATGGCCGATGTTGAGTTCGGCGATCTGGGGAATGGCGGCGACGGGAATGACATTGTCGAAGGTCAGACCATGGCCCGCGTGCGGCTCGATGCCGTTCTTCGCGGCGAGCGCGGCAGCATCGGCGATGCGCTTCAATTCGGCGGCCCTCTCCTCGCCCTCGACATGGGCGTAACGGCCGGTGTGAAATTCGACGACCGGGGCACGAAGGCGGACAGCGGCGGCAACCTGCTCCTCGCTCGGCTCGATAAACAGCGACACGCGAATGCCAGCGTCGGTTAGCTGAGCGACATAGGCTTCGAGGGTCTTGCACTGCCCGGCGGCATCAAGGCCACCTTCGGTCGTCCGCTCTTCCCGCTTTTCGGGGACGATGCAGGCAGCGTGGGGCCGGTGCCGCAGAGCGATCGCCAGCATCTCCTCGGTCGCCGCCATCTCCAGGTTCAGCGGCAGATCGATCTCGGCCATCAGCCGCTCGATGTCCTCATCCGTAATATGCCGACGGTCCTCGCGCAGATGGGCGGTGATTCCATCGGCGCCTGCGGCGGCGGCGGCATGGGCCGCCCGCAAGGGATCGGGATGCGGTCCGCCGCGCGCATTCCTGATGGTCGCGACATGGTCGATATTGACGCCGAGGCGGAGCTTTTCGGTCACGCCGCCGCCCGGCTCCCCGGCTTGATCGCGGGAATGGCCGCCAATTCTTCGGGAAGGTCATCGGCGGAATAGGTCGGAACGTCGATCCGGATCAGCGGCACGAATGGCACGCCAAGATCGACCGTCCCGCCCGACCGGTCGACCAGGCTGGCCGCCGCGACGACCTTGCCGCCGGCTTCCTCGATGGCCGCAATCGCTTCCTTCGACGACAGGCCGGTCGTCACGACATCCTCGACCATCAGCACCTTCTCGCCGGGCCGGAGCGAGAATCCGCGGCGCAAATAGAAAGTGCCCTCGGGCCGCTCAACGAACATCGCGGGCTTGCCCAGCGCGCGGCCCATTTCATGGCCGATGATCACGCCGCCCATCGCGGGAGAGACCACTGCGTCGATGGAATCGCGGAGCTCGGCGGGAAGCTTGGCCGCCAGCGCGCGGGCCAGCCGTTCGGCCCTTGCGCCGTCCATCAGCACGCGGGCGCATTGCAGGTAACGCGGGCTGCGAAGGCCGGACGAGAGGATGAAATGTCCTTCGAGAAGCGCCTCCGCATCGCGGAATTCCGCCAAAATCTCCTCGTCGGTCACTCGATTTCCTCCTCGCGAACGCGGCTTGAAATAGGCCCGGCGCGGCGCCCTAGCAACCTTGCCGGAAAAGTGACCGGCAAGCGCTTGAGGGACTGGAATGTCCCGCCTATAAGGCCGCCAATTTCAAGACCTGCCCACCGGCGGGCCTTCCTTTGCAACCGAAGCAAATCGGGGTGACGATGAAATTGATGGGATGGGCGATCGCCCTGGCGGCAGCCGGCCTTACTCCAACCGTGGCAGGCGCCGCTGCGCCCCAGGCCGCACCGCCTCAGGCGATCAGCGCTCCAGCCGCGACGGCGCCCGCAGCGGCGGCTCCGGCGTCCACCGATGCTGCCGCGGCAGCGACCCCCGCGCCGGCGCCTTCGATCGATTATATGGCGCCAAGCGCCGACGTCGGCGTTCCGACCCCGGGCCGCAAGGGCGTCCAGGAGCAGGTTACCGCCGTCGGGCAGCAGGCCGCCGACTTCCACGATCACTGGCTTCTGGTGATGTGCTTCGCGATCAGCATCTTCGTTCTCGGCCTGCTCGGCTACACGATCATCCGTTATCGCCGCGGCGCCAACCCGACCCCGTCGCGGACCAGCCACAACACGATGATCGAGGTCATCTGGACCCTTGTCCCGGTCTTGATCCTGGTCGCGATTGCCATTCCCTCGATCCGCCTGATCCGCGCCCAGTATAGCCCGCCGCCGGCCGACCTGACGGTCAAGGTCATCGGCAACCAGTGGTACTGGACCTACCAATATCCCGACAATGGCGGGTTCGAAATCGTCTCGAACATGCTGAAAGAGCAGAAGGACGTGAAGCCGGGCGACCGCTACCGCACCGACGCCGATGGCCCGCCTTTGCTCGCCGCCGACGAGCGGCTGGTCATCCCGGCCGGCAAGGTCGTGAAGTTCATCGTCACCTCCAACGACGTGATTCACGCCTTCGCCATCCCCGCCTTCTGGACCAAGATCGACGCCAACCCCGGCCGCCTCAACGAGACCTGGGTCAAGGTCGACCGTCCGGGCGTCTATTTCGGCCAGTGCAGCGAATTGTGCGGCGCGCGCCACGGCTTCATGCCGATCGCGGTCGAGGTGGTCCCGGAAGCGACCTTCAACGCGTGGCTCGCCTCGAAGGGCGGCACGCCCAAGGGCGCCGCGCCGTCGACCGAGGCAGCACCGGTCGCGGCCGCTCCGGCTCCGGCGGGCGATAATGCCGTCGCCCCGGCCGAGGGCACCACCAACCAGGCCGCGACGGCCCAGAATTAATTTAAAGCGGAAACGAGAGACCCATGAGCACCATTCCCGCCGACGCGCTTCCGCTGAAAGCCCATGACGAGCATCATGCTCACCATGACGCGGACCATAAGCCGGGCTTCTTCGCCCGCTGGTTCATGTCGACCAACCACAAGGACATCGGCACGCTGTACCTGATCTTCGCGA
>CAMPIY010000115.1 GCA_946886645.1 uncultured Sphingomonas sp. | reverse complement strand
TTTCGCCCACAACGACCTCAACGTTGCGCGTCTACCAGTTCCGCCACGACCGCACTCGTGAAAAAGCAGCGCACCTTACGGCCGCTGCCCTGGGTAGGCGGCGGCCACTAGCAAAGCCCATCCCCGCTGGCAACGGGTTCAGTCGCTTTGGCAATCGCTCCATTTTGGAACAATGCTTAACAAGGGGGTAACCATCCTCTTTCATCCTTGTTAGCATGTCTGCGATGATCGGCCCTCTGTTGCTTTTCGCGGCGGCCCATTCCGCCCAGTTTGCCCCCGCTAACCGGCCGGTGGCAAAGTTCGTTCCGGATGCCGGAGCGACCGTCCGGGCCCGGGCGAGCGTCAGGATCTTGTCCGCCGCGAAGTTCGGCCCAGGTCGGAGCGAGGATGCGCCGGGCGCGCTACGCCGGAATGCGCGGGTCACCGACCAGCAAGGCCAGGCGCACGACGCTATTTTGATGGAATTTCAATAACTTAGTGAATTATCCGCCGAGCGTCACCGTTAGCTCGTCGCCCCCCTTGGGGACATCGACTTCCGCACTGTTGAAGCTCGCGCTGCTCCGCGGCGCAAGCACCCGGGCGGGCGGCGCGATCGTCCAGCGATGGACCAGCGCCTTCGTTTGCTTGTCGCGAAGCTCGGCCCGGATCGGCGGAACATTCTGTTCCTGATCGGTCGGGTTGATCACTCGCCCGCTGATCGCGACCAGTTCATTCCCGCTTTCCAGCGGCTGCCGGTCGCTGGTGGTGATCATCAGCTGGAGCGGCGTCGCTCCGACGCCGGCAATGCCCGCCCGCGCCTTCCATTCGGACGGCGCAAGGAACCAAAATGCCGCCGCAGCCGCGACGACGAGCAGCAACAAGCCAAGGAGCAACGGCCAGCGGCGCCGTTCCGGTTCCTCGTCGGACTCGATCGGCGCGTAGCCGACGAATTCCTCCTCGGCGTCCGGTGGGACCGGCGCCTGCCATTCCGCCGGTTCCTCGACCGGCTGGACCTCGGGAACGACGTAGGGCTCCACGGGCTCGGCAGGCGGTGCCGGCTGAAATTCGTCCTGATTCTCGTCGGCCACCGGATGCCATTCGGCATCGTCATGGCCTTCGTCCGCCGGGACTTGCTCGACGGCCGGCTGTGGCTCTTCGGCGATCATCGCGCCTGCCTCTGCCGCTTCCGGAATCTCCGCGACAGGTTCGGCCGGTTCGGCGGGATCGGGCTGCGGCGGGCCGCCGAAATCGACCGGGGACCGCGGCTGCTCAAGTTCCTCCGGTTCAGCCGCCATCGACGCCGGTTCCGGATCCTGGTGCCAACTATGCTTGCACGACGCGCAGCGCACTTGCCGGCCGGCGGCGGGGATGGCGCCGTCCTTCACCACATATTTGGTGTCGCATGCGGGACAGGTCAGGATCATGTCGGGCGGGGCCTCCCCAGAACGGTTAACATGGATAAACAGCAATGCTCCTGCCTTGGCAAGGCGGCCTGCGCCGTGCCAATGCTGTGATGCGGGGAAGGGAGCGGCGTTTGGCGGGTTCGATCGTCGAGTTCGACCGGGTAGGGTTGCGGTATGGCACCGGCGGCGAGGTGCTGCGCGACCTCGACTTCCGTCTAAGCGAGGGCGGATTCTATTTCCTTACCGGCCCGTCGGGCGCGGGAAAGACCTCGCTCCTGAAGCTGCTCTACCTTGCGCAGCGCCCGACGCGGGGCCGCATGTCGCTGTTCGGCGACGAACTCGCCCATGCCCCACGCGACGCCTTGCCCGGCTATCGGCGCCGCATCGGCGTCGTCTTCCAGGATTTCCGGCTAATCCGCCACTTGTCGGCCTTCGATAATGTCGCCCTTCCGCTGCGCATCGCCGGCCATGACGAAAACGAGGTCGAGGGGCCGGTCCGTGAAATGCTCGCCTGGGTCGGGCTTGCCGATCGGGCCAGCGCGCGACCCCCGACGCTGTCCGGCGGCGAGCAACAGCGCGTGGCCATTGCGCGCGCGGTCATCGCCCGGCCGGAGTTGGTCATCGCCGACGAGCCGACCGGCAATGTCGACGCCGCCATGGCCCAGCGAATCCTCCATTTGCTGACCGCGATGAACCGTCTCGGCACGACCGTGATCGTCGCCACGCATGACCTCGGCCTGATCGCCGCGACGCCGGGCGCCCAGCTGATCAGGCTCGAAAATGGCGTGTTGGTCGATCCGACCGGGGCGCTGAAGCATCCGCCCGGTGCGCCGCCGCGCGCAGGCGAGGCGCGGCCATGAAACTGTTCTCCGTCTCCGAGCCCGATCGCCGCCTGATCCCCTCCAGCGGCATCAAGGGTCCCGTTCCTTTGCTCATCGCCATCATGACCTTCGTCATGGTCGTGGTCGCTGCGGCAGGCCTCGCCCTCGGCAACACCGCTTCCGTTGTGAAATCGGGGGTCGAGAACCGCTTTTCGATCCAGATCGCGGATGGCTCGGCGAAGGCCGGGCCGGCCATTGCCGCCGCGCGCTCCGCACCGGGCGTCTCGCGCGTCGAGCAGGTTCCGCCGGAGGATCTTCGCCGAACCTTGGAACGCTGGCTCGGCCCGGCTGGCGCAGAAGCCAATTTGCCGCTGCCGGTCATCATCGACGTTGATCTTGCTCCGGGCACCGACCCGTCCGCCGTTGCGAAGCGGATCGAGCGGGCAGTCCCCGGCGCCCGCTTCGTCGCTCATCGCACCAGCCTCGCTCCGCTTCTCGACGCGTTGCGCGGCCTCACCCTGCTTGCCTTCGGGCTGGTCCTGCTCATTGCCATGGCGAGCGCCGCGGCGGTTGTGCTCGCAGCGCGGGGTGCGCTCGACACGCACCGCGGAACGATCGAGGTCATGCACGGTATTGGCGCGATGGATGCGCAGGTCGCGACGCTTTTCCTTCGCCAGATTGCGATCGACGCGCTGATCGGCGGCGTTGCGGGAGCGGCGTTCGCGGGCCTGATCCTCGCGACGATCATCGGCGGCGCCAGCTTCGCGACCAGCCTGGCCGGCGCCCCTCCGCTCGGCTGGGGAGACACGGCCATCCTCGCTCTCTTGCCGCTGGCCGTCGCATTGCTCGCGACACTGGTTGCCAGGGGAGCGCTGCTCAGGGCATTGCGCGAACGCTTATGATCGCTCGCCTGCTCGCCTTCCTCGCCATCCTTTACGTTCTCGGCTTCGCCTTCTTCGCCGTGACGCTGGGCGGGCCCGCGCCCGACGACGCGACGAAAGTGGATGCGATCGTCGTCATCACCGGCGGCAAGGGCCGGATCGAACATGCGGCCAAGCTTCTGGCCGATGGCAAGGGCAAGCGGTTGCTCATCGCTGGCGCGGATCCGTCTGTCCGGAAGGCGGATCTCGTCCACCGCCTCGGGGGCAAGCGCCGGTTGTTCGAATGTTGCGTCGACCTCGGTTCGGAATCGGTCGACACAAGGTCGAACGCGGAGGAAGCCAAGCGCTGGATGGAACGGCGCAAGTTCCACAGCCTGCGCCTGGTCACCAGCGACTGGCACATGCGCCGCGCCCGCTACGAGTTCAACCGGCAGTTCGACGACGGCACCAAGATCGTTCCCGACGCGGTGAAGACCGAGCCGTCGTTCGCCACCCTCTTCGCCGAGTATAATAAATATATTCTGCGGCGGCTCAGCGTCTGGCTCGACATCTGATGAACCTGATCCGCTCGCTGCTGTTTGCTTTGCTCTTTTATCCGGGGACGCTGCTTTACGTCCTGACGGTGATCGTCCTGTCGCCGCTGGGGGAGAAGCCGGTCCGGACCGTGGTGCATGGCTGGTCGGCCTTCCACCATTGGCTGGTCCGAAACGTGCTGGCCATCCGGATGGAATGGGACGGGGAAATTCCCGAAGGCGCCTATCTGATCGCGGTGAAGCATCAGTCGATGATGGAGGCGGTCGACACGCTCCATTTTGCGCGGACGCCGGTGGTGGTGATGAAGCGGGAGCTGACGGTCATACCGTTGTTCGGCTGGGTGACGCGCCGGTATGGGGTGATCGGCGTCGATCGCGACGCGGGCGCGAGCGCGCTTCGGGCGATGATGGCGGAGGCGAAAGCGGCGGTCGCGGCGGGCCGGCCGATCGTCATTTTCCCCGAGGGAACGCGGGTGCCCTATGGAGAAGCGCCCGAGCTAAGGCCGGGCTTTGCGGGACTCTACCGTGCGCTGGGGCTGCCGGTCGTACCGGTTGCCCACGATGTTGGTCATCTTTGGGGCCGGGGCTTCGTCAAACGCAGCGGTACCGCCCATTTCAAGGTTGGGGAGGTTATTCCCGCCGGGCTCAAGCGCGCGGAGGTCGAGGCGCGCGTCCAGTCGGCGATCAACGCCCTTACGCCCTGAGCGTCGCTCCGAGCTTTTCGGCGGACGCGACGATCTTCTTCGACACCTCGCCGATCTCCGCGTCGGTGAAGCTCTTCTCGCCGGGCTGCAGCGTGACTTCGACGGCGAGGCTCAGGCCCGTCCCGCCTTCGTAGCGATCGAAAATCCGGACGTCCGTGATGACCTGTTTGTCGACGCCGCGAATGGCCCGGACCAGCGCATCGGCGGCGAGGTCTGAGGGCACGATGAAGGCGAAGTCGCGCTTGACGGACTGCAGGGCTGGCGGCGCAAAAGCGGCCCGGGCACGCTCGGCCGAGCGTGGCGCGGGAATGGCGTCGAGATAGATTTCGGCTGCAACAGTTCCCGCCGGGACGTCGAGCGCCTTGGCGATGCGCGGATGCAACTCGCCGAACGCCGCCAGCACATTCTTGCCCAGGCCCAGGGTCGCCGACCGGCCGGGATGCCAAATATCCCCCGCGCCCATGGTGAGCTGAAGGTTGGCGACGGGCGCGCCCGCGGCTTCGAGCAGCGCCGTGGCTTCGGCCTTGGCATCGAACGCGTCGAACCCGCTCGCCTTGCCCGCCTGCCAGCTCCGGGCACGGCTGTCGCCGGCCAGCATCAGGCCGACTGTCGGTCGCTCATTATCGGCACGGTAGCGCCGTCCGACTTCGAACAGCCGGACGCTCGAAGCGCCGCGATCGATGTTGCGACGCGTGGCGGCGGCGAGGCCCGGGATCATCGACGGGCGCATGACCTTCATTTCCTCGCTGATCGGATTGGCCAGCCGGTGCGGCGCCTCGCCGAACAGCGCGGCCTCTTCCTCGCTGATGAAGCTCCAGGTTACCGCCTCATCGAGGCCGCGCGACGCGGCAGCGCGGCGGACTCGCCGTTCGATTTTCTGGCTGCGGGTCGCGGTCGGATGGGCGACGCCGTCGGGACGCGGCAGCGGCATCGAAGGAATCGCGTCGTAACCGACGATGCGGGTAACCTCCTCGACCAGGTCGGCCGGCCCGTCGATGTCCCGCCGCCAGCTGGGGGCGACAGCCTCGTCGGCTTCGACCCGGAAGCCGAGGCGTTCGAGGATCGCGACTTGTTCGGCCCGGGGCACATCGATTCCGCCCAGCGACAGCGTGCGGGCCGGATCGAAGCGCACGCGCTTTTCCTCGACCGGCGGCTGTCCGGCGCGGGTCGCCTTGCTGGCCTCGCCGCCGCAAATGTCCAAGATCAGGCCGGTCAGGATCGCCAGCCCGTCTTCGAGGAAGGCGGGGTCGACCCCGCGCTCGAACCGGCTGCGGGCGTCGCTGGTCAGCTGCAGCTTCTGCCCCAGCCGCGCGACATTCTCCGGCGTGAAATAGGCGATTTCCAGCAGCACATCGCTGGTCGCGTCGGACACGCCGCTATGCTCGCCACCCATGATTCCGCCGATGCCGAGCACGCTTCGGTCGTCGGCGATGACCGTCATGCCGGCGTCGAGGACATATTCCTTTTCGTTGAGGGCAAGGACCTTCTCCCCCGCCTTGGCATGGCGCGCGACGACCGCGCCTTCCAG
>CAMPIY010000114.1 GCA_946886645.1 uncultured Sphingomonas sp. | reverse complement strand
TCGTCGAACAGGAACTCGGCCAACGCCTTGGTCAGCTCGGTCTTGCCGACGCCGGTCGGCCCGAGGAACAGGAAGGAGCCTAGCGGGCGGTTGGGGTCCTGCAGGCCGGCCCGGGCGCGGCGCACGGCGGCGGCGACGGCCTTCACCGCGTCCTGCTGGCCGATCACCTTGGCGCCGATCGCTTGCTCCATATTGAGCAGCTTCTCGCGCTCGCCTTCCATCATCCGTTCGACCGGAACCCCGGTCCAGCGGGCGACGACGGCGGCGATGTCCTGGTCGGTGACTTCCTCGCGAAGCATGGCGCCTTGGCTGGCCTGCGACGCCTCAGCGAGCTTCTTCTCAAGCTCGGGGATGCGACCGTATTGAAGCTCGCCCGCCCTGGCGAGATCGCCGCCGCGCTGCGCTTGCTCCAGCTCGATGCGGGCGGCGTCGAGCTGTTCCTTGATCTTGGCCTCGCCCGCAATCTTCTCCTTCTCCGCCTGCCAGCGGGTGGTGAGCTCGGCGGACTGCTGCTCGAGATTGGCCAGCTCCTGCTCCAGCTTGACCAGCCGGTCCTTCGACGCGCTGTCGCTTTCCTTCTTCAGCGCCTCGCGCTCGATCTTGAGCTGGATGATGCGCCGATCGAGGTTCTCGATTTCCTCCGGCTTCGATTCGACCTCCATCCGTAGCCGGCTCGCCGCCTCGTCCATGAGATCGATCGCCTTGTCCGGCAGGAAGCGGTCGGAGATGTAGCGGTTGCTCAGTGTCGCCGCCGCGACCAGCGCCGCATCGGTGATGCGAACGCCATGGTGGAGCTCATATTTTTCCTTGAGCCCGCGCAGGATGGAGATGGTGTCGGGCACGGTCGGCTCGCCCACGAACACGGGCTGGAAGCGGCGTTCGAGCGCAGCGTCCTTCTCGACATATTTGCGATACTCGTCGAGCGTGGTCGCACCGATGCAGTGAAGCTCGCCGCGCGCGAGGGCGGGCTTGAGCAGGTTGGACGCGTCCATCGCGCCCTCGCTCTTCCCGGCGCCGATCAGCGTGTGCATCTCGTCGATGAACAGGATGATGTCGCCCCCGGCCTGCTTCACCTCGTCTAGCACGCCTTTCAGCCGCTCCTCGAATTCGCCGCGATATTTCGCGCCGGCGATCAGAGCGCCCATGTCGAGTGATAGGAGTTGCCGGTCCTTGAGGCCGTCGGGCACGTCGCCATTGGCGATGCGAAGGGCGAGTCCTTCCGCAATGGCGGTCTTGCCGACGCCTGGCTCGCCGATCAGCACAGGATTATTCTTCGTCCGGCGGGCCAGCACCTGGATGGTCCGGCGGATTTCCTCATCGCGGCCGATGACGGGGTCGAGCTTGCCCTCGCGCGCCGCCTCGGTCAGGTCGCGAGCGTATTTCTTCAGCGCGTCGTAGCGATCCTCGGCGCCTTGCGTGTCGGCCGTCCGGCCGCCGCGCAGCTTGTCGATCGCGGCATTGAGATTCTGCGGAGTGAGGCCCGCCTTAGCGAGCGCGTCGCCGACGTCTGTTCCCTTGGCGAGAGCAAAGGCGAGCAGGATGCGCTCGACCGTCACATAGGAGTCGCCGGCCTTCTTCGCGATCTCCTGCGCCTGGTCGAGCAGGCGGATGAGATCGCCGTCGATGCCGGGCGCGGAGGTGGCGCCGCTGCCGGTCACCCTGGGTTCCTTGTCGACCAGCGCATCGACCTCGCGCCGCGCCGCCATCCCGTCGCCGCCGGAGGCATTGATCAGGCCGACGGCCATGCCCTGATCGTCGTCGAGCAGCGCTTTCAGATAATGGGCCGGCGTGATGCGCTGGTTGTGCTCGCGAACGGCGATGGTCTGGGCCGCCTGCAGGAATCCGCGCGCCCGGTCGGTCAGTTTTTCAAGGTCCATGCTTTACCCCTAGGTTTGGGGAGGATGTGGTGTGTTAGCGTAGCAACACAAGTCCGGTCATTGATTCGGAGCCAGCGGATCGGCTTCGGGCGGATAGATGATCTTGGCGGGGAATGGCGGCGGCGCGGGCACGGCCGCGACCGGCCTGGGCCCGGCACCGTTGGACGCGGCGCCTTCGGCGAGCACGGCCGTGCAGCCCCAACCGCCTGCGGCGCCGGCGGTGCCCCATTCGCGGAATTTGCGCGCGTCGATGTGGAAGCGCAGGCCCTTGTAGAAACCGAGTCCGATGCTGTTGCGGGAGCCGCTGCCAAGGTGGATGCGGCAGAGGCTGGTCATCAACTCCTCGCGGGTGATCGCGCGCAGCGGCACCATGTCGACCGCCCCCATCGTCCGATGCGTGCTTTCCCGCGCGCCTCCGGCGCAGGCGTTGAGACGGTCGTTGCGATAGACCGACACGATCTCCACCGGCCCGATCACCGGTTCGACATAGGCGCCGACATAACGCAGCGCCGCGACGATATTCGGCCATGAATTGACCGGCGGCACCTCGAACGGCTCGGCCCCGCACTTGCTCCAGTCAGTGGCGGTGCGGAGCAGCTGCCAGGTCGGCGCGACTCCGCCGACGCCATTGCTGACCAGATAGTCGTTGAACGCCTTCACATAGACCGGCCGCCAACTGGCCCGGGCCATCCAGGCGCGATAGCCCGGCTCGTCCTGTCCGGCGGTGATGTAGGAGGCCGCCGGATTGAAAACCCATTGCGCCATGGCGGGGCAGGGCAGCGCGATCAGCAGCAAGGCGAGCCAACGCATCATCCCCGCATGAAAACCCGAGCGGCATTGAAAAGCAACGGCGACGACCGCATTTCAGCCTTCATGCAAAG
The DNA here is from genome assembly GCA_946886645.1 of uncultured Sphingomonas sp. The sequence goes on along the minus strand of CAMPIY010000114.1, from coordinate 3,156 downwards.
ACCGATCGACGTCGACCTTCCGCACAAGCTTGGCCGCGACGAGGCGCGCCGGAGGCTCGCGACCAACATCCACAAGCTGAAGGATCATATTCCGGGCGGGGCGACTCATGTCGATTCGGACTGGGTTGGCGACCGGCTCAACCTCAACGTCCATGCGATGGGCCAATCGGTCGAAGCGCAGATCGATGTCGAGGACACCAAGGTCCATTGCCGAATCCAGCTTCCCGGCATGCTGTCGCTGTTCGCTGCGCCGATCGAGGCGATGCTGAAAGCGAAGGGCAGCGACTTGCTGCTTGAGGACAAGCGCTAGGGACAGTCTATTGACTGTCCCTATTTCTGCGCCAGTGTCCGTCGGGGACAGCCAATAGGCAGTCCCCGAGCGGGGGGAGTCGGTATGCGGCATTTCGCGGTGGTGGGTTCGGGGCCGGCGGGCTTTTATACCGCCGAGGCGCTGGTCAAAGCCTATGGCGATGCCGCTAGGATCGACATCATCGACCGCTATCCGGTGCCCTACGGCCTGATCCGCTTCGGGGTCGCGCCCGATCACCAGTCATTGAAAGCCGTGTCGAAGCGGTACGACCAGGTCGCGGGCGAAAGCAGCGTGCGCTTTGTCGGCAATGTGAACGTCGGTCGTGACGTTTCCGTCGGGGAGCTGACGGAGCTTTACGATGCAGTGATCCTCGCCATCGGCGCGCCGCACGATCGCAAGCTCGGCATCCCCGGAGAAGAATTGCCCGGGGTCGTCGGTTCGGCGGAGTTCGTCGGTTGGTACAATGGCCATCCCGACTTCGCGGACCTTGAGCCGCCGCTGGGGGGCACGCACGCGGCGGTGATCGGAAACGGCAATGTCGCGCTCGACTGCGCCCGGATCCTGTCGAAAAACACCCACGAGTTCGAAGGTTCGGACATCGTCGGCCATGCGCTCGAAGCGCTGGAAAAGGCGTCGATCGAAACCGTCACCATCCTCGGCCGCCGCGGCCCGCACCAGATTTCGATGACGCCCAAGGAGCTGGGGGAGCTCGGTCATCTCGACGCATCGACTCCGGCCGTCGATGCGGCAGATTTTCCGCCTGTGGAAGCGGACGAGGCGCTGGAACCCGGTCAGCGCAAGTCGATCACCATTCTTCGCGATTTCGCGTCCTCGGGACCGGATTCGTCGAAGCGGAAGCGGATCGTTTTCGACTTCTTCGCCAAGCCCCTGCGGATCGAGGGAGAGGGCAGGGCCGAACGCCTGATCGTCGAGCGGACCATCCTCGACGAGTCGGGCGGGGCAAAAGGCACCGGCGAAACCTACGAAGTCCCGGCCAGCCTGATTGTCACCAGCATCGGCTATCAGACGCCGCGGATGGAAGGCGTGCCATATGACGAGCGCGGAGGCCGCTTCGCCAACGATCAGGGGCGCATCGCCGATGGCCTGTATGCGGTCGGCTGGGCAAGGCGCGGTCCCACCGGCACCATCGGCACGAACCGGCCGGACGGATATGAGGTGGCCGAACAGGTCGCGGCAGCGATGCCTCCCGGCTCGGACGGCGAAAAACGGGGCGGCGAGGGATTGGGCGCCTTGCTTGGGAACCGCGGCGTGGATGCCACCAGCTTCGACGATTGGCGGGCCATCGAGGCGGCGGAAGTCGCCGCCGCACGGCCAGGATCGCCGCGGGAGAAGTTCGTCCGCCACGGCGACTGGCTGAAAATACTAAACAGGTAAAATGGTCGGGGAGAGAGGATTCGAACCTCCGGCCCCTGCCTCCCGAAGACAGTGCTCTACCAGGCTGAGCTACTCCCCGACCGGGCTTCCGGACCGAAGGCCCGGAGCAGGGTTCGCGCTCCCTAGCGGGGCAGGTGGGGATAAGCAAGCACCGCATTTGCGGGCGTCCAATGCGGGGCGTAAAGCGGGCACATGACCGGCCAGTCCGACGAGGTGCATATCCCGCGCCGCTTCCGCGGTCCGCCAACCTCGGGCAATGGCGGTTATGTCTGCGGCCTAGTCGCCGAATGGATCGGCGGGCCGGCGGAAGTGAGGTTGCTCGCGCCGATCCCGCTGGAGACGCCGCTCCATCGCCGCCGCGACGATTCGGAGGTGACGCTCTCCGATGCAGAGGCTGTCTATGCGCGCGGCCGGCCGCTGCACGAGGGTATCGATCTCGACGTTCCCGTTCCGCCCGACGAGGCCGAATTGGAGGCTGCAGCGCTCGCCTTCCCGGGAAGTGACGGTCACCCGATTCCCGGCTGCTTTGTATGCGGGACCGAGCGCACGCCTGGCGATGGTTTGTGTATTTATGCCGGGGAAAGTCCGCATCGGGATGTGGCGGTCGCTGAATGGACGCCGGACGAGGAATTCGCTGGCGAAGACGGCCATGTCGACGAGCGCTTCATCTGGGCGGCGCTCGATTGCCCCAGCTATTTCGGGCTTGGCGAGCCACGGCCGCTGGCGCTGCTGGCGAAGCTGGCTGCGCGGATCGAGCGGCGCGTACTGCCCGGCGAGAGGCTGCGCGTCACCGCCTGGGAGCGGGAACGCGAAGGCCGAAAGCATCGCTCGGCGACGGCGATTCATGACGAGAAAGATCAGCTGGTCGCCCTTGCCGATGCCTTATGGATCGAGATCGACAAGCTTCCGGCTTAGGTCGCGAAGCTGGGGTCGAGGCGGTGGGCTTTGCGTAGCAGCGCGGGCCAGGCGAGCAGGTTGGCGGCGAGCTTGAGGCCGGCCATGCCTTGCTCGGCGGCGAGCTCCGGCGTGCCCTGCGGCGGGTTGTTGACCTTGTCGCCGGCGGTGAGCGCCATGATCTGCGCTTGGCACGCCCGCTCGATGAAATAGAGCTTGATGAAACATTCGCCGACATTGCCGCCCACAGCGAGCGTGCCGTGGTTCCTCAGCAGCATCCCGGCCTTGTCGCCGAGGTCGGCGACGATTCGCTCGCGCTCCTCCAAATCGGTGGCGACGCCCTCATAATCGTGGAAGGCCAGATCGGACCGCACCAGCATCGCCGTCTGGGTGAGCGGTAACAGGCCATCCTCATGCGCGCTCACCGCCTGCCCGGCGGGCGTGTGGAGGTGCATCACGGCATGGGCGTCCTCGCGCGCCATGTGAACCGCCGAATGGATGGTAAAGCCGGCGGGGTTGGTGATGAATGGCGTCGGCTCGACCGGATTGCCGTTCAC
>CAMPIY010000113.1 GCA_946886645.1 uncultured Sphingomonas sp. | reverse complement strand
AGCGGGAAATGTCGAAGTGGCATTTCGAAGTCGCCGATACGGACCGGCTGTTCGAAGCGTTCAAAATGGCCGCTGCAGAGAGCGAGAACAGCCTGAAGGCGGGCGTTCCGATCGCGGCCTATGAGCAGGCGATCAAGGCGAGCCATATCTTCAACACGCTGCAGGCGAGGGGGGTCATCTCGGTCGCCGAGCGCCAAGCCTATATCGGCCGCGTCCGCGACCTGGCGAAGGGCGCCTGCGGGGCGTGGATGGCGCACATGGGGTATGAGGCATGAGCGCCGATTTCCTTCTGGAGCTTCTAAGCGAGGAAATTCCGGCGCGGATGCAGGCGCGGGGGCGCAACGATTTGGCGCGGATGTTTGCCGAGGCGCTGGCGGCGGCTGGGCTTAGTCATGAAGGCATCACCACCTATTCGACGCCGCGGCGGTTGGCGCTGATCGCGCGGGGTTTGCCGGAGGCGACCGAGGCGGTGAGCGAGGAGCTGAAGGGGCCGCGGACATCGGCCCCCGCACAAGCGTTGGAGGGCTTTCTTCGCAAGACCGGCCTGACGCAGGAGCAGCTTGAGGATCGGGACGGCGTCTGGTTTGCTAAAGTTGAAAGGGCAGGGCGTCCGGCATCGGACGTGCTGGCCGAGGCGGTTGCTTCAATCGTGCGCGATTTCCCCTGGCCCAAGTCGATGCGCTGGGGCGCCGCGAGCAACTCGACATCGTCGCTCCGCTGGGTGCGTCCGCTTCATTCGATCGTCGCGCTGCTGGGCGAGGAGATCGTGCCGGTGGCGATCGACGGCGTGGAGTGCGGCGCGGCGACGCTGGGGCACCGCTTCCACCATCCGGGGCAAATCACGATCGGCAGCGCCAACGACTATGTCGAAAAGCTGCGCGCCTGCCATGTGATCGTCGATCAGGAAGAGCGCGAGGCGATTGTCCGCCAGGGCGCGGCCGATGCCGCGAACAAGGCCGGCTTCGCGCTGGTCGAGGATGAGGGTTTAGTCGTCGAGAATGCCGGCCTGACCGAATGGCCGGCGCCGCTGCTCGGGTCGTTCGACCCGGCGTTCCTCGATGTGCCGGAGGAGGTCATCCAGCTCACCGCGCGCATCAACCAGAAATATTTCGTGATGCGCGATGCGAAGGAGAAACTAGCTCCGCGCTTCGTCTGCGTTGCGAACATCGACGCCAACGACGGCGGCGAGGCCATCGTCGCGGGCAACGAGCGCGTTCTGGCCGCGCGCTTGAGCGACGCGCGCTTCTTCTGGGAACATGATCTCAAGGTCCCGCTTGAGGAACAGGCCAAGAAGCTCGAACAGATCGTTTTCCACGAAAAACTCGGCACCGTGGCGGACAAGGTCGAGCGTGTAGCAAAGCTGGCGCGCTGGCTCGTCGAGGAAGGCATCGTCAAAGGAGCCAACGCCGACCAGGTCGAGCGCGCCGCGCGGCTGGCCAAGGCCGACCTCGTCACCGGCATGGTTGGGGAATTCCCCGAACTGCAGGGCGTGATCGGCGGCTACCTCGCCCGCGCTCAGGGCGAACCGGATGCTGTCGCGGACGCTATTCGTGACCACTACAAACCGGCCGGGCAGGGCGATGAGATTCCGATCGCGCCTGCGACATTGGCCGTCTCGCTTGCCGACAAATTTGACAGCCTCATCTGCTTCTTCGCGATTGGCGAGCGGCCATCCGGCTCGAAAGACCCATTCGCACTCCGCCGGGCCGGCCTAGGCGTCATCGCTACGCAAATCGAGAACCGGCTGAGGTTTGGAATTTCGAACGTGGTCGAGGCCTGGACCGGCTTGTTCGATCCGGGCCACAATGGTCCGGCCGACCTTGGCCAGCAGCTAACCGACTTTTTTGCCGACCGACTGAAAGTGCAGCAACGCGAGGCGGGGGTTCGGCACGACCTTATCGATGCAGTGTTTGCGCTGGGCGGCGAGGACGACCTCGTTCGGTTATTAGCTCGCGTGGCAGCGCTGCAGGCATTCGTCGAAACGCCGGAAGGCACCAACCTCCTCGCCGGTTACAAGCGGGCCGCCAACATCCTGAAGAAGGAGAAGTGGGACCTGCCGCGCGTGATGGCTTCGCGTGGGGAGCAGGGGATTCCGCAGACGGGCGAGGAAGACCCGCTGGTGCTGGTCGAGGAGCCGGCGATTGCCGAGGCGGTGGCGGAGATGGCGCTTGGATCGGCCGCGCCGTCCGATGCTCCCGCCGAAGAGGCGGCGCTGGTTGCGGCGCTTGATACTGCGGAGCCCAAGGCGGTTGCCGCGGTCGAGGCGGAGGATTTCACCGGCGCAATGGCGGCGCTCGCTTCACTTCGCGCGCCGATCGATGCCTTTTTCAACAAGGTGACGGTGAACGACGCGGACAACGCGGTCCGCGCCCGCCGTCTCAACCTGCTCGCCCGCTTCCGCGACGCCGTCCATCGCGTCGCCGATTTCTCGAAGATCGAAGGCTAGCCTAGGGAATCGGATCGTCGGCCGGCGACTGGGTGATCGGCCGGTCCTTCAGCGCGGCTTCACGGAGCGAATCCCGCTCGCGCCATTCCTTCTCGCGTTCGGCGTGGATCCGCTCCAGTTCGGTGCGGCGATCGACCTCGTTGTTATAGCGGTGCTTCCACTTGCGGCCGCCGCCGGAGAACAGGAATCCGCCGACCAATAGGCCGAGTACGAACACCAGCAGGACGATGATCCACTGATCGGTGGTGAAGTTCAGCATGTCGTTCCCCTGAATGGACTTCTTCAGGGTTCAACCGCCGCCGGTGCCAATCCGTTCCCGAAACGAAATTCGCCGCCGCCCCGTTTCCGGGACGGCGGCGCTCCCTCCCCCAAGGGAGATCGGCTTAGTGCTTGAACAGATTGTCGCTGATCGAGCAGGCCGCCGGACCCAGGATGACGATGAACAGGGTCGGCAGGATGAACAGGATCAGCGGGACGGTCATGATCGCCGGCAGGCGGGCCGCCTTTTCCTCGGCGCGCATCATGCGCTCGTTGCGGAACTCGGCCGACAGCACGCGAAGCGCAGAGGCCAGCGGCGTGCCGTATTTCTCGGTCTGGATCATGGTCGTCACCACGCCGCGGATCGATTCCAGGTCGACGCGGGTGGCAAGGTTCTCGAACGCCTGGCGCCGCTCGCTGAGGAAGCCCAGCTCGATCGCGGTCAGGCCGAACTCGTCGCCCAGCTCCGGATAGGCCTTGCCCAGTTCCTTGGCGACGCGGTTGAAGGCGGCGTCGACGGTAAGACCGGCCTCGGCGCAGATGACCAGCAGGTCGAGCGCGTCGGGAAGGCCCTTGCGCACCGCATCGCTGCGCTTCTTGACCTTGTTGGTCAGCCACAGGTCGGGAGCCTTGTAGCTGCCCACCAGGGTTGCGGCGACGAAGCCGTATTTCTTGATCCACGACCAGTCGGGGAAATAGTCCACGACATAGATCAGCAGGATCGCGCCGATGCCGAGCACGACCGGAAGCACGAAGCGCGCGAAAATGATGAAGAAGGCCAGGTCCTTGGTGCGGATGCCGGCCTGCTGCAGGCGCGTCTGGGTCTTCTTGATCTGGTCGTCCTGCAGCATCTTGAAGCTGCTGAGGATCCCGCGAACCTTGTCGGCCGCGGCATTCTTGTTGGTGATTTTCTTGCGCTTGTTGGTCGAAGCGACAATGCCGGCCTTCAGCTGTTCGCGGCGATCGTTGAGCGCCTTCACCCGCCGGGCCATCGGGTCGCGCACCGTCGTGGCCGCGTAGATTGCGAGCAGCACGGCGAAGGTCGCCACCGCGCTGAGCACGGTCGCCACCCAGATGACGTCGACGCCGAGTAGAGTTGGTCCGGTGGGGGCTGCCATCGTCGTTTCCCGTTAGATTTCGAAGTTGACCATCTTGGCCATGATGAAGGCGCCGATGCTCATCCAGCAAAGGCCGCCGAGGCCGGCTACAATCAGTCGCTGGTCGGTGAAGAAGCCGCCCATATATTGCGGGTTGATCATCCACACGAGCGTGAAGACGATGAACGGCAGCGAACCCACGATGTAGGCCGAAGCCTTGGATTCGGAGCTCATCGCCCGGATCTTGAGCTTCATCTGCGCGCGCTTGCGCAGCACGTCGGCCAGGTTGGACAGCGTCTCGGCCAGGTTACCGCCGGTCTCGCGCTGGATCGCCAGCGTGATGACGAAGAACTGGAATTCGGCGGTGCCCAGGCGGTCCGACGTTTCCTGGAGCGCGGCCTCCATCGTCCGGCCGATCTTCATCTTGTCGGAGACCGCACGGAATTCGAGGCCGACGGGACCCCCGATTTCGCCCGCGACGATACCCAGCGTTTCCGTGATCGGAAGGCCCGAGCGGAGCCCGCGCACCATCAGTTCGATGGCGTCGGGGAAGTTGGAGTTGAACTTGTTGATCCGGCGCTTGATCAGGAATCCGACGACAAAGTGCGGGATTCCGACGCCGGCGAACATGCCCGCGAACAGCGCAAGCAGGAACGGCGCGCCCTTGAACATGAGCAGGGCGGCAATGACCACCATGATCCCGACCGACGCCATGGCGTAGCGGCCAAGGCTGATTTCCTTGCCGGTCTGTTCCAGCCGCCGGCGCATCAGCGCGGGCTTCGGGATCAGGGTCGAAAACAGGCCTTCCACGCGGCTGTTGCGGGCAGCCATCAACTTGCGGATCTGGGCCTGCGCGTTGGCGGCGAGCACGCCGCCCTCGCCGTGCCGCTCTTTCATCAACTCGATGCGGCGCTTGGCGGCCTTGCGCGAGTTGGGCCCGCCAAGGGCCTTCGCGCCGAGCAGGAGGGCTCCCAAAACGCCCATCGCCAAGATGATGATGTAGATCATGATCTATCCATTCGTCCTGCTCGTCACTCTTGCGGGGGGAGGGGCGGCGCCCCTCCCGCACGCGACACCGGATGCTTAGGCGGCCTTGTCTTTCGGCTTGGCCAGCATCGACTTCAGATTGTCGACCAGCGATTTCGAGTTCGCTGCCGACTTGCCTTCGGCGGCCGCGCCTTCCTCGCTGGCATGGCTCAACACCATGTTCGACAGCTGAGTGAACGGCGCCGCCATCTTGCCGGTGGCAATCTCCGCGATCGGTTTGCCAAGCTTGGCGGCCTGCGCGGCGACCTTCCGGTCCTCCGGGAAGACGATGTCGACGCTACGCTCGATCGACTGCTCGAAATCCTTCTTGCTGATTTCAAGCGCGCCCCCCGAAGGAACGCGGTTTGCAGCAACGATGACCTTGGTCTGCGGCGCATTGGACTTGATCCAGGCCAAAACCCGGATCGTGTCGCGCGTCGCCGCCAGCGTCAGCTCGCTCACCACCACCGCGACATGGGCGTCATGCACCATGTGCGGATATTGGATCAGCATCTGCCGCGGCAGGTCGAGCACGGTCGATTCGAACGCGCTTTTCATTTCTTCCTGAAGCTGGAAGAAGGCGGTTCCGTCGGTCACCAGCGGCTGGTGAAGCGGGGCTTCGGCCGAAAGGACCGACAGGCGCTCATTGGCACGGATCATGGCGCGCTCGATGAACAGGCCATCGATGCGGCTGGGGTTCTCGATCGCGTCGGTCAGGCCGCGCCCCGGTTCCAGGTCCAGAGCGAGCGCACCGGTGCCGAAGTGGACGTCGAGGTCCAGCAAGGCGGTCGAGCGATGCGACTTCTCGCCCATCAGCCAGGCCAGGCTGGTCGCGATCGTCGAGGCGCCGACGCCGCCGCGCACGCCGACGACGGCGGCGAGGACGTGCGGCTTATCGACCTGCGCTTCCCCGCGCGGACCCGACAGGATCGACTGGGCATGGGCGAAGGTATCGCGCAGCTGGTCGACCGTAAACGGCTTCAGCAGATAGTCGTGGATGCCGCTGGCGACCAGGTCGCGATAGAGGCGAACATCGTTGACCTGGCCGGAGGCGATCACGACCGTGCCGGGCTCGCAAACCTCGGCCAGGGCGTTGATGTCGTT
>CAMPIY010000112.1 GCA_946886645.1 uncultured Sphingomonas sp. | reverse complement strand
TCCATACCGGCGACTGGAAGATCGACGAGACGCCGGTGCTCGGCCACCCGAGTTCAGCAGAGACGCTGACCGAGATCGGCGATTCAGGCGTCCTCGCGCTGGTCTGCGACTCGACCAACACCTTCCAGGAGCAGCCGTCCGGCAGCGAGGCCGGGGTCCATGATGGGCTGCTTGAAGAGGTGAAGAAGGCGAAGGGCAGGGTGCTGATCACTACCTTCGCATCGAACGCTGCGCGCCTCGAAACCATCGGCAAGGTCGCCGTCGAAACCGGACGTCAGGTCTGTGTGGCGGGCCGCAGCCTCGACCGCATCCTGAAAGTCGCCAAGGCCACCGGCTATCTCCGCGATTTCCCGGAGCCGGTGCGCTTCGATGAAGCGATGCGCCTTCCGCGCGACCAACTGCTAATCGTCGCAACGGGCGGGCAGGGCGAGCCCCGCGCCGCGCTTGGCCGGATCGCCTTCGACACGCACGAGCTGAAGCTCAAGGAAGGCGACACGGTCATTTTCTCGTCGAAGCAGATCCCGGGCAACGAGATCGCCATCGGCCGGATTATGAATGCCCTGTCGGATCTCGGCGTGCTGACCGTCACCGAACGGCAGGCGCATGTCCATGTGTCGGGCCATCCGGGCCGGCCCGAGCTTGCCGCCATGTATCGCTGGATGCGGCCGGAAATCCTGGTGCCCGTCCACGGCGAAATGCGCCACATGCGGGAGCAGGCGCGCTTCGGCCTGGCGCAGGGCATCCCGTGCGCGATCGTCCAGCGCAACGGCGATCTCATCCGCCTGGCTCCCGACGGGCCTGAGAAAATCGGTGAGGAGCGGGTCGGGCGGCTCGTGCTCGACGGCGACGTCATCCTTCCCGCCGACGGCGCGACGCTCAACGAGCGGCGCAAAATCTCGATCAACGGCCTGATCACCGTGGCGCTTCCCATCGCCAAGGATGGCAAGCTGGTTGGAAACGCGTTGATCCGTCCGTTCGGCGTTCCGGTCGAAGAAGATCGCGCGGATTTCATCGCCGACGCTGCCGATGCGGCGGAGCGAGCTTATGACGCTGGTGGCGACATCGAAAAGGTCCGCGAGGCGGTCCGGCTGGCCGTTCGCCGCTGCGCCACGCTGTGGACCGGCAAAAAGCCCGTAGTGGAAGTCATGCTGGTCGAGACCGCGTCATGAAATGGACGTCGGTCCTGGCGATCTACTTCCTGATCTTCTGCTTTTCCGCCTTCGTGACGCTTCCCTTCGGCGTGAAGACCCATGAAGATCTCGGGGAGGAGCGGGTGCCCGGACAGGCGGACAGCGCCCCCCACCGCTTCGACCTGCCCAAGCATCTGATACGAGCAGCCGCCGTCGCCGCACTCCTGACGGCACTCTACGCCGCCAATTATCAGTTCGGCTGGATTACGACCGACGATCTCGACTTCTACAATTAGCAGCCGACTCAATCCTTTGGATAAAGGAGCCGGGCCGGACGCCGTTCGCGGGCCGTCTTGAACAGCGAATAGGTCTGGGTCACCCACTCCGTCACGCCGGTGATGGAGGAAACATAGGTTTCCAGCTCTGGCGTCTTCTTCGCCTCGATCAATCGGACGGAGGCCGAGGGGTCGGGGCCCTCGAACGTCACATAGAATAGCGGCTCGCCACGCTTCAGGATCAGGTCCTTGCTGATGTCGTGCCACTCGAACGCCCACTGGAGCGCGCGCGGCCAGATGTCGATCGGGAAGCGCCCGTTGATCTGAACGCCCGGCCGAAAGTTCGGCCCATAGTTAAGAAATGGCGGCAACTGGTTGATATAGACCGGATCGTCGGACACGAAGATATAGGGCGTCAGCATCTGCAGGACGGGCCGTTCGGGGTGGCGCCATTCCTCATGCGGCTGGATGACGACCATCTGCGCGAGCGCCTCGGGACGGATCGGGCTTTTCTCCCACAACATGTTCACGATGTTGCGTTTGCCGTCCTTGACCTCCCAATGCATGTGCAGGTCGATCGGCGAATTGACCACGAAGTAGCGCTTGTCGAAATCGAGCACGGCCGGACATTGCGTGACCGACTTGGCGCTCGAATTCTTGGTGATTTCCTGGCGGACCACCTTGGGCGCATCATAGATGATGCTCGTCTTGTCCTTCTGGAGAAACCAGCCGACGGTATAGTTGCGCGGCCGCGCCGGATCCGCCTGCTCGGGCGTCGCGGCCCCCTCGGTGGAAGCCCCACCTTTCGAAAACAATCCTTTGAGCATGATCAGGTCCGCAGTCGTTTGATGGTCTGTGCGAGCGCTGCGTACAGCTTGCCCATGTCGGAAGACAAGAGCGTCACGGCGATCATTCCGCCGTCGCGTTCGGCCAGCACGCGCCGGAGCATCGCCTCGAAGTCATGGACGTAGCGATTGACGGCGTCCTGGAATTCCGGATCGCTGTCATATTGCGCCGCGATCGCCTTGGTTTCCGTGCCGCCGATGAGCCGGACGGCGCGGCGGGTGAATACCCCGCGGTTGCCCTTCAGGTAATTGTTCCACGCCTTGTCGTCGACTTCGTCGCTGAGGATCTTCTGGACGTCGATCGAGGCGGAATTCATCGAATCCATCAGCAGCGAAACGCGGCGGGCGAATTCCTCGCCGCTGTCCTTGCGCTGCGCCTCCCGGCTGCGTTCGATATGGGCTTCCAGCGCCGACGCGCTCTGGCCGATCGACAGCATCTGGGCGGTGAGCCGGTCGGACGCCTCGCGCGCGGTTTCGACCGCTCGGGTCGCCACCTGGTCGAGTTCGACCAGCTTCGATTCCACGCCCTCCCGGACCGCAGCTTCGAGCGCTGTGCGCGTCTTTTCGCTAAGCTCTCCGGCGCTTTCGGGAATAACCTTGGCGATAGCCTCGCGGGCGCGTTCCGCGGCATGGCTCGCGGCTTCGCGCACCTGCACCAGCGCGGCAACCAGCGCGGGGCCGGTCTCGCCGGACAGGCGCGTCGCCTCATCGCCCGCCGCAGCGATGGCGGCGCTAAGCTCGGCGAGCCTTTGCTCGGCCTGGCTGACACCCAGGTCGACCGAGGTCATCAGCGCCGCGAGGCGATCCTGCTGCTCCCCGACGTTCGAGGCGCCGGCTTCGATCCGGCTGGCGGCCTCGACCGCAGCATCGCGCATCGAATCCACATGCGGCCGAGCCGCCTCGGCCGAAGCAAGCAGGCGAGCCGCGCCCGATTCCGCCTCGCCCAACATTGTCGCCATTTCGCCCTGGAGGACGAGGCCAAGCTGGTCGACTCCCTCGCGCAACTGGACAGTGCGTTGGGCAAGTCCCTCAATGCTGCTGTCTTGCGACGCCGTCGCGGACGACAGGGATTCCAGCTCGCCGCGAAGGCGCGACAAGGCAGTCTGCACATGGTTGGCGCGCTCATCGCCCGACCGGGCGAGGTCGAGGAATCGCTCGTCGAGGGCTGCGAGGCCGGTATCCAGGTCCGCCATCAGCCGCTGCGACGAACGCTCCTGCTCGGCGATCCGCGAGCTAAGCCCGTCAAGCGCCGATCCTGCGCTGGCCAGCCGCTCGCCGAGCATTTCCGACGCGTCGATTCCGGCGCGGCCGATACCGGCCTGGCTCTGCGCGACCAGCGCGGCAACCGCCGCCGCCTGCGTGTCGATGCCTCCGCGGATTTCGGCCAACGCTTCCGCCGACCGGGCGAGGAGGGCATCGACCATCGAGCCGGTCTCGGTTCCTGCATCGGACACACGAAGCGCCGCTGCCGCGCCCGCGCTCTCGATGTGGGTGAGGTTGGCAAGCAGCCGCTCCGAAGCCTCATGAACGGTGGCATCGGCCTGTTGGGCCTGGGTGGCGAGCCGGCCGACTTGTTGTTCGAAGCCTGCCGCCTGCTCGGTCGCGGCCCGACCGGCCTCGCGAAGCGTCTCGGCCATGCGCCGCGCACTATCTTCGGCCTGCGGCAGGTCGGACAGAAGGACGCCAATGTCCGTCCGCGCCGCCTCCGCTGCCCGGTCGAGCGCCGCGCCATGTTCCGCCAGCGTCCGCGAACCGGCGTTGAGGTCGCTTGTAATGGCGCCGAGCCGGCTCGCGGCCTGGTCGCCAAGGCCCATCAGGTCGCCGGCCATGACGCCAAGCGCCGCATGATTCTCGTTGATCTGGCGCGAGAGGGCGCCGAGCACGTCCTGCAATGCCCGCGCTTCGGTTCGCATGGCGACCACCGACCGCGTGAAATACTCGGCTTCCTTGCGCCGCGTGCGGCCGAACATCAGCCACACCAGCCCCATCAGCGCGAGCGGTCCGGCAAGAATCGCGACCCATTGGGCAATCTGAGGACTCGACAGCGGCTGATCCGCCAATGAGCGTCCCGCGGACCAGGCCGTGTAAGCGGTCCAGGCGAGCGCCAGAACGCCGAGCGCCCAACCGAGCACCATCCGGCCACCGGCGCTGGCGACTTCTTCCTCGTCGCGCGCGGCTGCCCAGCTCAGCTGATCGAATTGTGGCTCTTGGCCATAGCCTTCGTAAACCGGGTAGCTTTCCTCCACGGTCGAAGGGACTGGGTCGCTTGGCGCGCGGTGCGGGCTGATGCTCATGATCGGCGAGTTTACCACCTTTGTTTCCGGTGGAAAGCGACAAAGGACCTCAGCGGGGTGGAAATTTCCGGTCGGACTGCCCTATGTCGGGTCGCTCAGGGGGAAATCGGATTCACGCGGGGAAAGCGATGGCGCTCGGCGCCCTTATCGGTGCCTATCAGGAAGACGATGCGGGAGGGCTCAGGGCCCTGCTCCCGCTCGCCGGGCGAAGTTTGCTCGAATATCAGGCACGTTGCCTCGCGGCGGCGGGAGCCGCGCCGCTGGTCGTGCTGGTAGAGCGCGTGCCCCTCGCGCTAAACGAGGCGTTCGAGCGGCTGCGAAGCGAAGGAATCGCGGTCATTCCGGTCAGCGAGGGAAGCGAGGCGGCCAGCCGGTTCGAGGCCGGAAGCCAGCTCATCATGCTGGCGGATGGAATCGCGCCGGACATGGAGGATCTCGGGCGGCTGATCGAGGAGGGCGAAAGCGCCGTCCTGACGGTCGCCGACGACGAGACGCATCAAGGGTTTGAGCGGATCGACGGAAACCATCGCTGGGCGGGGGTCGCCAAGGTCGATGCGGCAATGCTCGGCGCTACCGCCGCAATGCTGGGCGACTGGGATCTGCAATCGACCTTGCTGAGGCGCGCGATTCAGGCCGGGGCGCGGCTGATCCCGTCGGCGACGTCCGATGGACGCGGGCCGTTCCTGGCGTCGGGCGAGGAGGCGATGGCCGGCTATGAGCGGCGGCTATTGGTGGCGTCGCGAACCGCGCGCGAGGATGCGGTCAGCCGCTATCTGCTACCGGTCGTCGAAGAGGTCGCGACCGAGAAGCTGATGGAGACGGGGATCAAGCCGTCCTGGCTGGTCCAGGCGGCGCTGGGCATGACCGTAGCGGCGGCGTTCTGCTTCAGCCGGGGATGGGATTGGGCGGCCGTGGCGCTGCTCGTCTTGTCGACTCCGCTGGACCTTGTGGCGCAACGGCTGGCGACGCTGCGGCTGAAGCCGCTCGGCCGGTCGATGCTGTCGCGGCGCCTGCTGTGGCCCGCATCGGGGTTGGCGTTGCTCGCGCTGGGCTGGTTCGAGGCGCGCCATGGCTCGGGCTGGGGCGCGGTGGTGGCCGCGCTTGCGGCGGCCGCCTTCGCCGAAGCGGCGCGGATCGAGCGCCAGGAATCGTCGGTTCCCAAGGGGCAGTGGCTGCTGTCGCGCCGGACGGCGATCTGGCTGGCGATTCCCTTCGCCATCGGCGGCTGGTGGAGCGCCTATCTTGGCCTGGCCGCGCTCTATGCGGCGATCAGCTTTTTCACCGTCCAGCACATGCGCCATCGCCTCGATACCGGCGATCGTAATTGACCCGCCGTTAACCCCATCTGTTTTATGAGGGCGGCATGATGCCCGTGGAATGGCCGCTGGCTGCGTCCGCAGCCGCCCGTCCGATCGAT
>CAMPIY010000111.1 GCA_946886645.1 uncultured Sphingomonas sp. | reverse complement strand
GTGACGCTGATGTCGGAATCGCTCGAGAAGAGCGTCAAGCTCAAGGTCTCGACCCACGGCCTGCGCTCGGTCGAGCATGTCGGCGGTCTCGACAATTGGCTGGCCAAGACCAGCGAGGACAAGCTGTCGCCGCGCGCCGCCAAGCTGAAGCGCGAGATCGCCAAGAAGGCGAAGTCGGCCGCCGCCTAAGGCGCTCCGATCGACGTTTATTCAGAAAGCCCGGCGTTCCGCGCCGGGCTTTTCTTGTTTCTGACGGTAAGATCCAGGTCGAGCGCGACCAATAGGGTCCGCGCCATCAACCGGTGTCCGTCGTCACTAACCAGCCAGAAGCGCCAACGGCCGTCCGGCCGGCTCTCGATCGCCATCCCCTCATAATTGTCCAGCGACGCCTTGGGCACGGGAAAGACGGGCCCAACACGATATCCGTCATGCGTTGGCTCCAGCAGGGCGACGGACTGCGCAATGCCGCCGATGCCCTTTTGCCGAAGAAGAACCCAGTTGCCTCCATCCGGCGCCCGAGCGGCTTCGGCGACATCGGCAGCTGAATAAAGGCGCTGCGACCGTTGCCCGTCTCGTCCAACCGCAATGGCCTCTCGCCCGTTCTCAGCAAGCGCCAATAGTTCGCCGTCCGTCACGGTCAGGCCTTCGATACCGCGATTGCGCCACCAATTGGGCCGTTCGATTCGGATTGCCGTTCGAGCGTGACGAAATTCCTTGTCGTAAAGCCAAAGCGAGTGGCGCTGCTCGTAGCCGACCCACCAGCCCATCCCGCGCGGGTCGCGGGCCAGTGATTCGGCATCGCGTGATGTTTTCCTGCCCGCGGGGCCAGGGCCGTCAGGCAGATCGGCCAACCAGACGCGCGAACCGGCCGCGGAGGGACGATCGAAGCGAATGACTGCCCCAAGATCGCTGACCGCCAGAAAGCCGTTTCCGTCGGTCGCCAGCGCGGACAGACCGCCGAACCGCGGATCGTCCGCCGTCATCACCCACGCCCCGGCAAGACGCAGCGGGGATGCGGTTTCGGGCAGCGAAACGGCCTGAAATTTCAATGCGATGGTGCGGACCGGTAGTGGCCGATGATCGGGCAGAGCGCGGATCGGAAGATAGGCCGCCAGCACCGCCACGCCCATCAGCAAGCCATTGAAAACCCGCGATTTCATGAATGAATGCTGCAAGCCATGTTCAGGCTCGTTCAACCGCGATTCGGGCATATCCATCGTCATCGACGAGGTTTCCCCCTTTTCCTCGTCAACGCGTCCTTCGGGACGGAACTGTTACCCTCGCGTCGCGTATCGAGGGGGGCCCGGGGTGCGTAGTTGCTCCGGGCCCAACTTTCCTTCTCCATCAAGGCTTTTCAAATAGCGCCGCAAGCTGGTCGATCAGCGCGCCGCCCAGTTGCTCGGCGTCCATGATGGTCACCGCGCGCTCATAATAGCGCGTCACGTCATGGCCGATCCCGATCGCCGCCAGCTCCACCGACGAGCGGCCTTCGATCCAGCCAATCACCTGCCGCAGATGCTTTTCCAGATAGGTCCCGCCATTGGCCGACGCGGTCGAATCGTCGACCGGCGCGCCGTCGCTGATCACCAGCAGGATCCGCCGCTCCTCCGGCCGCGCCAGCAGGCGATTGTGTGCCCATAGCAGCGCCTCCCCGTCGATATTTTCCTTGAGCAGCCCTTCGCGCATCATCAGGCCGAGGCTCTTGCGCGCGTGACGGTAAGGCTGGTCGGCCCGCTTGTAGATGATGTGGCGAAGGTCGTTGAGCCGGCCGGGGAGCGGCGGCCGCCCCTCCGACAGCCATAGCTCGCGGCTCTGCCCGCCCTTCCAGCCGCGCGTAGTGAAGCCGAGGATCTCTGTTGCGACCCCGCATCGCTCAAGCGTGCGAGCCAGCACATCGGCACAGGTCGCCGCGATCGAGATCGGGCGTCCCCGCATCGAACCGCTATTGTCGATTAACAGGCTGACGACCGTGTCCTTGAACTCGGTGTCCCGCTCGATCTTGTAAGACAGAGAATGGCCTGGCGAGACGACGACCCGCGCCAGCCGGGCTGCATCGAGCAGCCCCTCTTCCTGGTCGAAATCCCAGCTGCGCGCCTGCTGCGCCATCAGACGCCGTTGCAGGCGATTGGCGAGCCGCGTGACGACCCCGCCAAGGCTCGACATTTGCTGGTCGAGGTAAGCGCGAAGCCGGCCAAGCTCTTCCTCGTCGCAAAGCTCGGGAGCGGTGACGATCTCATCGAACCGCGTCGTGAAAGGCTTGTAGTCGGTTGCTGGCTCGTCGGGCCAGTTGCGCCGTTGCGGATTGGCACGGGCTTGATCGGCACCTTCCTCGCCGGTCGTGGCCTCACCTTCGTCGACGTCGGCCTCGCTGTCGGCGGATTCATCCTCGCCTTCATCCTGTTCCGTCTCTTCGGAACGCATCTCCATGTCGCCGCCCGATGAACCGTCGCTTTCGGCGTCGTCGGCATCGTCGGGACCTTCGTCGTCACCCTGATCCTCGTCGCCCCCTTCGTCCGGAGCCTGGTCGACGTCCTCGTTCGCATCGGCCAGTTCGAGATCTTCGAGCAGTCGCCGCGACAGCGTTGCAAATGACATCTGGTCGTCGATCGTCAGCGCCAGCGCGTCGAGCTCCGCCCCGGCCTTTTCCTCAATCCAGGGTGCCACCAACTCGAGCCCCCTGCGGGCGGCTTCCGGCGGCGCTTGTCCGGTCAGCCTTTCCCTCGCGAGCAAGCCAACGGCCGTCGCAAGCGGCACCTCTTCTGCGGTACGGGCCCGAACGATTGCATCGGCCCTGACCCGGGCATCGACCAAATCCTTGAGATTTGCCCGAACCCCTTCCATCGCCCTGGAGCCGAGCGCCTCGACCCGCGCCGCTTCGAGCGCATCGAACACGGCCCGCGCCTCGCCGTCCGCAATCGGCGCGCGAGCCGAATGAAGCTTCGGGTCATGATGCCGGAGCCGAAGCGCCAGCGCGTCGGCTGCACCCCGCGCCTCGGCCACCAACCGCGGCTCCAGCGAAGGGCCCGGCGAAACAACCCGCGCCACCTTGCCCGGCGATTGGCCGCTGGCATCGGAGGCATATACGACCTCGACGTCCGGATCCCGCGCGATCGCTCTCGTGGCGCCGGCCAGCACCGCGCGGAATCGGTCGAGAGCCTCTGGACGCGCCACGGCAACGCCTCTGGCGCGCGAGCCTGTCGAAATCAACCGGAAGAGGCGGAATCCCGGAACGGGACAAGTCCAGCAACCCCCGAAGAACTCAACGATTCTTGTGACTTAACGGCCACAAGTCAGCGCGCAGCAAACAATATGGTTAAGAAAGGCTTGACGGCTCCGCCGATAAAATTCCAGCCTTCCGAATCGCTGTGCCGGTTAGCCGATCGGCACTTTTCACCGATTATTGCCGCAAGGCATGAACGGCACGGCTCTCGGTGCACTTTTCGCACTTTGGAGCAGGAATAGGGGACTGGAAATGAAGAAACGGGAACCGGATGGCAATGTAATCACCGAGCGGGAGCCGCGCGGTCCCGAACCGCTGGACTTTAGCCTCGATCCCTACGCTGGTTATACCTACGGCGGAAAGCCGATCCTCGATGCCGAAGGCGTATTCGATCATTTGTGGACCGGAAGAATGGTCCATTCTGCGAACAACGTCATCACTTATTCATTCAATTCCCTGCCGCACGCGACGGGCCTGTTCAACAATCCCAACTATGGCTTGAACGGCTCGAACAATTATTCGCCGTTCAGCGCCGAACAAGAGGCGGCGGCCCGTGCCGCCATCACCCTGTGGGACGATCTCATTCCGCAGACCTTCAAGGAATCCAACGGCCGCGGAGCCGACATCATTTTCGCCAACAGCAGCGATCCGGGCCAGGCCTTTGCCTACTATCCGGTACCGGGCAAGGGATACACGTTCCAGAGCGACGTGTTCGTCGCCGATCCGGCGCTGAACCCGTCGAACACGCTGTTTCACTATGGCGAATATGGCAACACGACGTTGATCCATGAACTGGGTCATACGCTCGGCCTGTCGCACCCGGGGGCCTACAACGGCACCGGCACGTTCGCGACCGACGCGGAATATGCGCAGGACACCTATCAATATTCGATCATGTCCTATTTCAACGGGACCAACAGCGGCGAGCTGGCGATCAACTGGAACCTCGGCGGTGTCGCGTCGATAGGCGCCTATAATCCAACCACCGGCACCTATGCGTTCAGCTTCCGGGCCAACTATCCGCAGGGCCCGATGCTCCACGACATCATGACCATCCAGGCGATGTATGGTGCGGACCCGACCACCCGGGCCGATGCGACGACCTATGGCTTCCATTCGACCGCGGGCAACGCGCTGTTCGATTTCAACGCGAACCCCAATCCGATGTATTCGATCTATGACGCCGGCGGCGTGGACACGATCGACGCGTCGGGCTTCGACACGAGCCAGTTCATCGACCTTCACGCCGGCGCGTTCAGCTCGGTCGGCGGCGGTGCGCCGTCGGCGGCGGACGTCAACGCCTACTGGACCGAATATTACGCCGCCTATGGCCTCGAATTCCCGGCTGGCTATTTCACCGACGCTTTCCTGCAATCGGCAGAAACCGTCGTTGGTCTAGCGACGGAGTTCCGCATCGAGAACGATACGGGCGTAAGCGGCATTTACGCCATGCAATATGACAATTTGTCGATTGCCTATGGCACGACGATCGAGAATGCGATCGGCGGTTCGGCCCGCGACCTGCTCGTGGGCAATGAAGTGGCCAACGAGCTGAACGGTATGGGCGGAAATGACGTCCTTCAAGGAAATGAAGGGAACGACATCCTCTATGGCGGGGCCGGAAACGACCTGCTGCAGGGCGGTACCGGCAACGACATCCTCTATGGCGGCATCGGACAGGACACGCTGACCGGCGGCGAAGGGCACGACACGTTCGTGTTCCAGAATCTGGAGATTGGCGACCTCATCACCGACTTCGGGGCCAATGACACGATCGACCTGAGCGCGCTCGGGAACGATCTGACCTACATCGGCAACGCCGGCTTCAGCGGCACCGCCGGAGAGGTCAATTATGTCGGTGGAACCCTGTCGGTCGACACCGATGGCAACAGCGTTGCCGACTTCAGCGTTGCGCTGACGGCAATGCCGGACATCCATCCCGACCAGCTCGTGCTGCACGCCTAGGCGAGTAGACGAGCTTTAAGAAAACCCCGCCCCGGACATCCGCGGCGGGGTTTTTTCTTGCCCAAGCGTCAGGCCCGGTGCGCGATGCTTTCCGGAAGATCCTTGCCGAACACGCGCTGATAATATTCCGCGACCAGCGGCCGCTCGCTGTCGTCGCACTTGTTGAGGAAGCTCAGCCGGAAGGCGAAGCCGACGTCGCCGAAGATCAACGCATTCTGCGCCCAGCTGATGACCGTGCGCGGGCTCATCACGGTCGAGATGTCGCCGTTGATGAAACCCTGACGGCTGAGGTCCGCGACCTTGACCATGTTGGTCACCGTCTCCTTGCCGTCCTTGCTGTCATATTCGCCCGATTTGGCGAGCACGATCTGCGCCTCGGTCTCTGCCGGCAGATAGTTTAAAGTCGCGACGATGTTCCAGCGATCGAGCTGCCCCTGATTGAGGGCCTGCGTGCCGTGGTACAGGCCGCTCGTGTCGCCAAGGCCGATTGTATTGGTGGTCGCGAACAGGCGGAACCACGGATTGGGGTGTATCACCCGGTTCTGGTCGAGCAGGGTCAGCTTGCCGTCGGTTTCCAGCACCCGCTGGATCACGAACATCACGTCCGGGCGGCCGGCGTCATATTCGTCGAACACCAGCGCGACGGGGTGCTGCAGCGCCCAGGGGAGCAGGCCCTCGCGGAACTCGGTCACCTGCTGCCCGTCCTGCAGCACGATGGCGTCGCGTCCGATCAGGTCGATGCGGCTGATGTGCGCGTCCAGGTTGATGCGGATGCACGGCCAGTTCAGTCGCGCCGCGACCTGCTCGATATGGGTCGACTTGCCGGTGCCGTGATAGCCCTGGATCATGA
>CAMPIY010000110.1 GCA_946886645.1 uncultured Sphingomonas sp. | reverse complement strand
TGTTGATCGCCGCGGCTGGCCCGGGTCCATGGAGCGTCGATGCATCGCTGAGCCGCCGCCGCACCGAGCCGGTCCGCGACATCGACAGTGAGGGCACGACGACGCTGCCCTAGAGCAGTTCCAGCGACACGGTGACTTCATCGCCATCCGCAATGCCGGCGCGCCTCCTGACGTCCGCCTTGACCGGCAGGATGTAGCCGCCCGATTTCTGCGGAAAGATCGAGGTTTTCCAAGCGACGCCGTTGATTGTGGCCTCGATCCGCACCGACCCGAAACCCCGCCGGATGCCAGACGCCGCGGATTCCAGCCGGATTTCAACCGCCTCGTCCGCAGGAATGGTCAGGAAATGCCAACTTCCCTTCCCTTCGCTCCACAGCCAGATCGGGGCGGTGACGCTGATCATGCGCGAGTCTTCACAAAGATTCACTGTCATGGCGAGTTTCGGCAGCGTTCCGGTTCTTGACATGCCGGTCGCATTTTTCGCGGATTTCAAAGAGCCGGGGCGAGCCCAGCAAATGAAATCCTATTTCGCCAGTCATTTCTTTTGCCAATCATATTGCGGAAGCCGCCTCCCCTCGGCGCTGACCGCGATCAGCTCGGCAAGCCGCTTGGCGCGGGTCTCGGGCCGCTTCGCGCTCGCGATCCAGCCCAATGCGCTCCTGCGGTAGCCGGCAGGTCTCTTCTCCCAATCGGACCAGGCCGGTTTGTTCTTGCGGAAAGCCGCCTCCTCTTCAGCCGTCAGCGAGGCAACCGGTTTTTCGTAGGAATAGAGACCGCTGCGGTGCTTGTCGCGCTCGTAAGCGGCCTCGCCGGCGGCGGTCATCTGGCCGTCGGCCTTGAGCGCGTTGAAGCGCTCGACATTCACCTTGCTCCAGATGCTGCCCTTGCGGCGCGGCGTGAAGCGGATCGTGTAGGCGTCCTCGCCTAACGATTTGCGGATGCCGTCGATCCACCCGAAGCAAAGCGCCTGGTCCCGCGCCTGCGGCCAGTCGATGGAGGGCTTGCCGCTCCCCTTCTTCCAGAAGCCGACGAGGAGTTCCGGCGCGGTCTCGTGGTTCGCCGCAAGCCACTGGCGGAAATCGGCATCGGTGGTGAAGTAGGTTGGCTTAATCGCCTGCATCATATCGATTTTGGCTAGGCTGGCCCGATCCGGCAAGCAGCACTATCAGCACAATGAGTGTGATAATGTAGAGCATATTGCTGAAAAATATGGAGAAAAACAGCGACATGTTCGGTTCGCCACGAAACGCGAACATCCTCGGCATCATGGCCGACGAATAGATGATGAAGGGTAATGGCATCAACGCCCAGAATCCCGATTTGCCTGTATCATGCAGGCGGCGCGTCGCCGCTGCCGCATAGAGTATGATCGCAAGTCCAAAGGTGACGCCGAGAAACGCGGCCATTGAGGAGGCAGGGAAAAATTCGGGGTGACTTCCCTTAACGGAGATTGAGTAGCGGCCCGGACCGGAAACGACAGTCGCCTGATCCGGGTGCTGGGCGGCATATTGCTGCATTTCGCTCATGACGTGCGCCATCATGGGTACGAAAATAAACATGCCCGCAATCATGATGATCCCGAACACCAAAGCTGCATAGGGCCAGAAGCTTGCACGGTCTTCGCGGCCGTTGAAATCCGCTAGCTTCCTGAAGTGCTCCCAAAGCCCGATCTTGGCGGACATGGCTCCCTCCCCCTCGTGGAAAGAAGCCAATCTGCTAGCTAAGCTTCAGCGCGTCAATTTCCTGTGCTGCATCTTCCCAGCCAAGCTCCACTGTATTATATGAGTTATACAGTTAGAAAAGGCGCCCCATGGCAAGTCGCATATTCTGGTTCCTGATAGCGGGCTGCGCCCTGATTGGCGGAATGGCCCTTCAAGACGGCGGCACCATCTTCTCGTGGGGCGATACGGCCGACGACTCCCGTTCGGTGGAGCAGCGGATCGAGGCGCGCGTGGACCGTGCGATCGACGAAAGCTTCGACAAGATGGAGGTGGTCGACTCCAAGGGAGAAGAAGTCGAGGTTTCCGCGGAAACCAAGCGTGCGTTGGCCGAAGGCGTCAGCCGCCTCGTCAAGGCCGAAGCCGAGCTTGCGGTGC
Organism: uncultured Sphingomonas sp.; assembly: GCA_946886645.1. The sequence continues at coordinate 3,966 of CAMPIY010000110.1, read as the reverse complement.
TGCAAATTCGAGACGGCACCGCCGAACAGATCGAGGCGGCGACGATCGAGCGCGACCGGGCCAAGGCCGATGTCGAAACGTTGAAAGCGAAGATCGAAGGCCAGAAGGACCTGGCCGACGAGGGCCGTCAGGCCGCCCAAGACCAAATCCGGACCGAAGTGCGCGAGACAGTCCGCGAAGCGGTCCGGAATTAGCGCTGGGAGCTTAGCGGGTCAGCCTGCGATACGTCGTCCGGTGAGGACGCGTGGCCTCTTCGCCGAGACGCCGGACCTTGTCTTCCTCATAGGCTTCGAAATTGCCTTCGAACCATTCGACGTGGCTGTCGCCTTCGAACGCAAGGATGTGGGTCGCCAAACGGTCGAGGAAGAAGCGGTCGTGGCTGATGACCACGGCGCAGCCGGCGAAGTTCTCGATCGCTTCTTCGAGCGCGCCCAGCGTCTCGACGTCGAGGTCGTTGGTCGGTTCGTCGAGAAGCAGGACGTTGCCGCCGCGTTTCAGCATCTTGGCGATGTTGACGCGGTTGCGCTCGCCGCCTGACAGCTTGCCGACGTTCTTCTGTTGGTCCTGGCCCTTGAAGTTGAAGGCACCGACATAGGCACGCGTCGACTGATCGTGACCGTTGACCTTCATATAGTCGAGGCCGTCCGAGATTTCCTCCCAGACGTTCTTCTTTGGATCGAGGTGATCCCGGCTCTGGTCGACATAGCCGAGGTGCACGGTCGAACCGATGTCGATCGAGCCTGAGTCCGGTGTCTCTTGTCCGGTGATCAGTTTGAATAGCGTTGACTTTCCGGCGCCGTTCGGGCCGATCACGCCGACGATCCCGCCAGGCGGAAGGGTGAAGGACAGGTCCTCGAACAGTAGCTTGTCACCATAGGCCTTTGAGATGTTGTTCACCTCGATGACCTTGCCGCCGAGGCGTTCGGGCACTTGGATCAGAATCTCGGCCTTGCCCGGCACATATTTTTCCTGCGCGGCCACCAGTTGGTCGAACTTGGCGATACGGGCCTTTGACTTGGTCTGGCGGGCCTTGGCACCCTGTCGGATCCACTCCAGTTCGTGCCGGATTGCCGTCTGGCGGCCCGATTCCTCGCGCTCCTCCTGCTCGAGGCGCTTGGCCTTCTTCTCCAGGTAGGTCGAGTAATTGCCTTCGTAGGGGAAATATTTCCCGCGATCGATTTCCAGGATCCAGCTCACGACATTATCGAGGAAGTAGCGGTCGTGGGTGATCATCAGCACCGCGCCGGCATATTCCTTGAGGTGCGCTTCCAGCCACTGGACGCTCTCCGCGTCGAGGTGGTTGGTCGGCTCGTCAAGCAGCAGGATCGACGGCTTCTGGATCAGCAGGCGGGTTAACGCGATGCGGCGCTTTTCACCGCCGGAGAGATTTTCGACGCTCCAGTCGGACGGCGGGCAGCGCAGGGCCTCCATCGCGACCTCTAGCTGGTTGTCGAGCGTCCAGCCGTCGACCGCGTCGATCTTCCCCTGAAGGTCGCCCATTTCCTCCATCAGCGCGTCGAAATCGGTGTCGTCCTTGGGATCGCCCATCTCGGCCGAGATGGCGTTGAAGCGGTCGACCATGTCGGCGACTTCGCGGGCACCGTCCTTGACGTTCTCAAGCACATTCTTGCTCGGGTCGAGCTGTGGCTCCTGCGGCAGATAGCCGACGGTGATGTTCTCGCCCGGCCAGGCCTCGCCCTGGAAGTCCTTGTCGATGCCGGCCATGATCTTCATCAGCGTCGACTTGCCGGCGCCGTTGGGGCCGACGATGCCGATCTTGGCGCCCTGGTAGAATTGCAGGTTGATGTTGCTGAGCACCGGCTTCTGCGCGCCGGGGAAGGACTTGGTCATGTCCTTCATCACAAATGCATATTGGGCGGCCATGGGGTCGCAACGCTCCGATCAGGGTTTCAGGAATTGGGTCGCCACTTAAGGGCTAGCGCGCCGAATTTCCAGTCGCTTAGTCGCGCCCCACCATGTCTGCGGCATCAGCAAAGCGATAGTCGCGGAACTGCTCGCGCAGCGTGCGCTTCGAAAGCTTGCCGGTGGCGGTATGGGGAAGCTCGTCGACGAACTCGATGGCGTCGGGAAGCCACCATTTGGCGACGACCGCCGCCAGGTGATCGCGGATGGTGACGGCGCAGACTTCGCTTCCCGGGGAGCGCACGCAGACCAGCAAGGGCCTCTCGTCCCACTTGGGATGCGGAATGCCGATGGCGGCTGCCTCGGCGACCCCATCACATCCCACGGCGGCATTTTCGAGGTCGATCGAGCTGATCCACTCGCCGCCCGACTTGATGACGTCCTTCGACCGGTCGGTAATCTGGATCGTCCCGTCGGGATGGAGCGCGGCCACGTCGCCGGTGTCGAACCACTGGCCGTCCTCAGCCGCGTCCTCTTCCGCCTTGAAGTAGCGCTTGATGACCCAGGGGCCGCGGCATTGCAGGCGGCCCGACGTCTCGCCATCGCGAGGCAGGACGTTGCCGTCGTCGTCAACCGTGCGAAGCTCCACGCCGAACGGCGGGCGGCCCTGCCGGGCGATGTAATCGACCTTCGCGTCGATGCTATAGCCTTCCCAGCCGAGCGGGCGCGAGCCGCAGCTGCCGATCGGCGAGGTCTCGGTCATGCCCCAGGCGTGGCCGACGTCGATCCCACGCTCCAGGAACCAGCGGATCATGGCGCGCGGCGCGGCCGAGCCGCCGATGGTCACCTGCTGGAGATCGCCCAGTTCCTCGCCGGTGCGCTCGATATGCTCGATCATCGTCAGCCAGATGGTCGGAACGCCGGCCGAATGGGTCACCCGCTCGTCGCGGAACAGCTTGCACATGCTGTCGGGCCGGTAGTCGGCGGACAGGACCAGCTTGCAGCCGACCATCGGCGCCGCCCAGGGCACGCCCCAGGCATTGGCGTGGAACATCGGCACGATCGGAAGCACCACGGCGCGCTTCGACAGGTTGAAGATGTCCGGCGAGGATTCGGCCATGGTGTGGAGCATGGTCGAGCGATGCTCGTAGAGGACGCCCTTCGGGTTTCCGGTGGTCCCCGATGTGTAGCAAAGGCCGCAGGGATCGCGTTCGTCGCCCTCGTGCCACGTATAGTTACCGTCGAAGGGCTCAAGCCACTCCGCGAAGCTCACATCACCATTCGAGCCCGCCGGCGGATCGAAGCAGACATAATGCTCGATCGTCGTCCACTTGGGCTTCATCTTCTCGACCAGCGGCGCGAAGGCGTGGTCGTAGAGAAGGACGCGGTCCTCGGCGTGGTTGGCGATATAGTCGAGCTGATCCTCGAACAGGCGCGGGTTAATGGTGTGAAGCACCCCGCCCATCCCGCAGACCCCGTACCAGCTAACCAGGTGCCGGGCGTGGTTCATGGCCAGCGTCGCAACACGGTCGCCGGGCCCAACGCCCCAGGCCTCCAGCGCCTGAGCCATCCGCCGGGCATCCTGCGCCACTTCGCGCCAATTGGTCCTGGTGACACTGCCGTCGGCCCAGGCCGATACGATCTCTCCATTGCCATGCTCGCGCTCGGCATGGTCGACCAGCCGCATTACGCGGAGCGGCCAGTCCTGCATTGCTCCCAGTCGTCCCACGCGCGTCCCCCGATGCGTTAACTATGAGCGAAATGGGGAGTTTGACGCGCTTTCAGGGGGATACAAGCAATTTGTGCAAGCGCCCTAGAAGGGCATCTTGAAGCCGGGCGGCAGCGGCAACCCTTCGGTCATCGACTTCATCTGCTCGTTGGCAGCCGCATCGGCCTTGCCGCGAGCGTCATTGAGCGCGGCGGCGATCAGGTCTTCCAGCATCGACTTTTCCGACGCCACCATCAGGCTGTCGTCGATGGATACGCCGAGGATGCGGCCCTTCGCCGTCGCCTTGATCTTGACCAGCCCGCCGCCGGAAACACCTTCCACCTCGACCTTGTCGAGATTGTCCTGCGCCTGGGCGAGCTGCGCCTGGGCCGCTT
>CAMPIY010000109.1 GCA_946886645.1 uncultured Sphingomonas sp. | reverse complement strand
CTGCTCCAGGAAAGCCCCTACCAGCTCCACTTCGTCGACGAGATGCGGATGGAATATGGAATCATGGTCCGCCTGATCCACCATCCCGACTTCAAGGAGGGCGTCCGAGCGCTCCTGATCGACAAGGACAACAAGCCCAACTGGCACCCGACCAATCCGCAAGCGATTGGCGAGCGCGACGTCGCCCAGTTTTTCGAGCCGCTTCCTCCCGAAGAGGAATGGCGGCCGTTCGATTTCTAGGAGTTTTTGGATGAGCTACGAGACGATCCTGGTCGAGAAGAAGGGCGCGGTGACTTTGGTCACGCTGAACCGCCCGCAGGCGCTAAACGCGCTCAATTCGACCGTGCTCAAGGAGCTGATCGACGCCTTCGCCGCCTATGATGCCGACCCGGATCAGCGCTGCCTCGTCCTGACCGGTAGCGAAAAGGCCTTCGCGGCGGGCGCCGACATCAAGGAGATGCAGGCGCAGGGCTTCGCCGACATGTATGCATCCAACTTCTTCGGCGGTTGGGAGCAGGTGACGCGCACCCGCAAGCCGTGGATCGCGGCGGTAGCCGGCTTCGCGCTAGGTGGTGGCTGCGAAGTGGCGATGATGGCCGACTTCATCATCGCCGCAGACAGCGCCAAATTCGGCCAGCCGGAGATCAAGCTGGGCGTGACCCCCGGCATGGGCGGGTCGCAGCGGCTGACGTGGGCTGTCGGCAAGGCCAAGGCGATGGAGATGTGCCTCACCGGCCGGATGATGGGCGCCGAGGAAGCCGAACGCTCCGGCCTAGTCGCAAAGGTCGTCCTGGCCGCCGAAATGCTGGACGAAGCGCTGAAGACCGCCGAGACCATCGCCGGCATGGCGCCGCTCGCTGCCATCGCCAACAAGGAAATGGTCAACGCTGCCTTCGAAATGGGCCTGGCTCAGGGCATCAACTTCGAGCGCCGCCTGTTCCACGGCCTGTTCGGCACCGAGGACCAGAAGGAAGGCATGACCGCCTTCGTCGAAAAGCGCCCGGGTAACTGGACCGGTAGATGATTGGGTGCCCGAAATGACGCCGTCCGAAAGACTCTTCATTGCCAGAAAGACGCTGGGGTTATCCACTTCCGAAATGGCTGCGGCCCTCGGTCTTAAAGGTGAGAACGCCAAGGATGATTTCAGAAAAATGGAAAAAGGCGGGCGCGAGCCGTCGGGCCCGGTGCTCGTGGCCGCCGAAGCACTCGTAAGAATCCGTGAGTTGGAGCAGCAACTCGGAATCGAACTCGCAAACAAGAGCGCCAACGAGGAGTAGAATCATGGCACGCGTCGCATTCATCGGGCTGGGCAACATGGGAGGCGGGATGGCCGCGAACCTTGTGAAGGCTGGGCACGACGTGGTTGCCTTCGACCTCGCTGAGCCGGCGATTGAACGGGCGCGCGGCAATGGCGCATCTATCGCAACCAGCGCCGCCGAAGCGGTCGAGGGCGCCGATGCGGTCGTCACCATGCTCCCCGCCGGAAAGCATGTCGCTCAGGTCTATCGCGAAAGCGTGTTAGGCAAGGCGCCCACTTCGGCGATCCTGATGGACTGTTCCACCATCGACGTGGCTACCGCCAAGACGGTCGAAAGCGAAGCACAGGCGGCGGGCTACACGATGGTCGATGCGCCCGTGTCGGGCGGAATCGCGGCGGCGGATGGCGGCACGCTGACCTTCATGGTTGGCGGCAGCGACGACGGTTTCGCCAAGGCCCAGCCCTACCTCGACAAGATGGGCAAGGCGGTGATCCACGCCGGCGGGCCCGGCGCGGGACAGGCGGCGAAAATCTGCAACAACATGTTGCTCGGCGCGACCATGGCCGCGACCTGCGAGGCATTCGTGCTGGCGCAGAAACTGGGCCTCGACCCGCAGACCTTCTTCGACATCTCCTCCAAGGCGAGCGGCCAGAGCTGGTCGATGACAAGCTATTGCCCCGTCCCCGGCGTCGGGCCGGAAACTCCTGCCGACCGCGATTATGAAGGCGGGTTCGCCGCAGCGCTGATGCTCAAGGACTTGAAGCTGGCGATGGAAGCGGCGCGGGAAAGCGGCGCCTACACGCCGATGGGCGGAGAGGCCGAGGAGCTTTACCAGCGCTTCGTCGACCGCGGCGGCGCGCACAAGGATTTCTCCGCGCTGATCAAGATGATCGACGATAGCTGGGAAGTGCCGTCGGACGCTTGATCGCGAGCGACCGAAGGACCACATCGCGCCCATGCTGATCGAGATTGAAAAAACGCCCAACCCGTCGACCCGCAAGTTCCTGCCGGGACGCACCGTGATGGAGTCGGGCGGACGCGACTTCCCCAATGTCGACGCAGCGGAAGCCAGCCCGTTGGCCGAAGCGCTGTTCGCGACGGGACAGGTCGATGGCGTCTACTTCGGCCGCGACTTCGTCTCCGTATCCGCCGCCCCAACCGTCGAATGGGAGTCGCTTGAGCCTGACGTCCTGTCGATCCTGCTCGACCATTTCCTGCTCGACGCACCGCTCTTCAAGCCGGGTACGGCCGCCGGAATCGACGTCGCTCCCGACGCCGCCCCTTCGATCGAGGAAGACCCGGCCGACTCCGACATCATCGACCAGATCAAGGAATTGCTGGAAACCCGCGTCCGCCCCGCGGTTGCGCAGGACGGCGGCGACATCGTTTATCGCGGCTATCGCGACGGGAAGCTCTACCTCGGCATGCAGGGCGCCTGCGCCGGCTGTCCCTCGTCGATGGTCACGCTGAAGCGCGGCGTCGAGAGCCTGATCAAGCACTACGTGCCCGAAGTGGAGACGATCGAAGCCGTCTGACTTCGTTCGCTTTTTCCTTGCCGGGAACCGGCGCCTGTGCCTCCATGTTGGCACGTGAAAGGAGCCGGGCTGCTTGATCCTTGCCCTGGACACATCGACCGCCGCCTGCACCGCCGCGCTGCTGCTGCCCGACGGGACAATCGTCGCATCCCGCGATGAGGAGATTGGCCGCGGCCACGCCGAGCGGCTGGTCCCGATGATCTCCGAAATGCTCGAAGGCCATGTCCCGACCCGCCTGCTGGTCGGAGTCGGTCCGGGCAGCTTCACCGGCCTCCGCGTCGGGATCGCCGCCGCGCATGGAATGGCGATCGGCTGGAGCGTTCCGCTATTGGGCATGAACAGCCTCGCACTCCTCGCCGCCTCCGCTCCTCCAGGCGAAGGCAAGGTCACCGCCGCCATGTCGGGCGGCCACGGCGAATTGTTCGTCCAAACCTTCGATCGGAAAAAGCTCACCCCCACCGGGCCGATCGCCAGCCTTACCCCCGAGAAGGCGGCCGGCAAAGCCGATGCGCCGCTGGTTGTCGGCAGCGGCGCCGAGGCACTCGTCGAGGCGCGCGGCACCGGAGAAGCACTTTCCCTGTTCCCGCTGGCAAGTCGCGCGCTGCTGCTGCCCGAGTTGCTGCGCGTGCTGGAATGCAAGCCGGTCTACATCCGCGCACCCGACGCGCGGCCCAAGGCGGCCTGATGGCGAAGCGGGCCCCTTCCCCCTCGCCGATCCTGATCCGCCCTGGCGGGGTCGAGGATCTGGACGAGGTTATGCGGATTATGGGCCGCGCCTTCCGTCCGTGCTTCGGCGAAGGCTGGAGCCGGTCGCAATGCGCGGGCATCCTGCCGATGTCGGGCGTGACGCTAACCATCGGCGAGGACGAACAGGGCGCCGTCGGCTTCGCCCTCGCCAGGACGGTGTCGGACGAGGCGGAATTGCTGCTGATCGCGGTCGATCCCGACCGTCAGGGGCGCGGCGCCGGCCACGCGCTTCTTCAGCATTTCATCGCCGATGCCCGCGCCGGCGGAGCTCGTCGCCTTCATCTGGAAGTCCGCGACGGCAATCCGGCACTGGAGATTTACCGGGCGTCGGGCTTCGTTCCCGCCGGCCGGCGACGCAACTATTACCGCGGCCCGGAAGGGGATCGATATGACGCGGTAACGCTGATGTTGATTGATGATACCCCTTAACTTTAGTTAATATCATCTTCCCTTGTTTGTCTATTATTGGAGTTGTAGTGACGACCAACATTGGCCGTCGACAGGCTGATTTGTTCTAATCTTGCTCGGGAAAAGAATAATGGACAACCAGGGAAACGATGACACGCTGATCACGCTCACCGCCGACATCGTCGCGGCGCATGTCAGCAACAATAGCGTGGCGGTCAACGACCTGCCGCAACTGATCGCCAATGTGCACGGGGCGCTTTCGACGCTATCCGGTGCGGGCTCGGCCGCCGACGCCAAGCCCGAACCCAAGGTTCCGATCCGCTCCTCGGTCAAGCCCGACTACATCGTCTGCCTGGAGGATGGAAAGCGGCTCAAGATGCTGAAGCGGCACCTGATGACCCACTATCAAATGACGCCGGATCAGTATCGCCAGAAGTGGGGATTGGCCGCCGACTATCCGATGGTCGCGCCCAATTATGCCGAGCAACGGCGGACGCTCGCCAAATCGATCGGTCTGGGAACGAAGCGCCGGAAAACCCGCGGGAAATAAGCCATCGTCATTGCGAGGACCCCGGACTTGATCCGGGGGACGGAGCAATCCGGCATTCCAAACGCTGGATTGCTTCGCTCGCTCGCAATGACGGTCTTCCATTCGTCGGAGCGGAGCATTAACTCTGTATCATGCATCGCACGATCGACATTGAGCAGCTCTGTGCCGACAAGGGCCTGAGGATCACCGAACAGCGCAAGACCATTGCGCGGGTTCTTGGCGAGAGCGAGGACCATCCGGATGTCGAGACGCTCCATTCGCGGGCCTCGGCGATCGATCCCAATATCTCGATCGCGACCGTCTATCGCACTGTCCGCCTGTTCGAAGAGGCGGGAATCCTCGAGCGCCACGAATTTGGCGACGGCCGTTCCCGTTACGAAGCCGCGTCGGAAACCCATCACGACCATCTGATCGATGTCGAATCGGGCAATGTCATCGAGTTCGCGGATGAAGAGCTGGAAGAGCTCCAGCGCCGGATTGCCCAGCGTCTCGGCTTCCGGCTCGTCGACCATCGAATGGAACTCTACGGCGTCCGAGTTGACCGCGAACGCTGAGACTTCATCGTCGAAGTGGCGGGCCTATGTCCGTATCGCCGGGCTGGCCGGGCTGTTTCTCGCCTACCTACCGCCGCATCTTCTATCAAAATGGCTGCTTGGCGGGTCGCCATGGCCGCCGCGCTTCCTCGCCGCCGCGGCCCGGATTTCGGGCGCGCGGGTCCGGGTCGAGGGAAAGCCGCTCGCGCCGCACACGCTGGCCATCGCCAATCACACGAGCTGGCTCGATATTCTCGTCCTGGGCGGCGCGACCGGAACCGCGTTCGTGTCCAAGGCCGAGGTCGAGCGGACCGCGCTGATCGGCTGGCTCGCCGACCAGAACCACACGCTCTATATCGATCGCGCCGAGCGCGCGGATGCCCACGGCCAGGTGCGGCGCATCTCCGACCGATTGTCCCAGTCGCAGCCGCTGACCGTGTTTCCCGAAGGCACGACGGGCGACGGCAAGGCGCTGCTGCACTTCCGCTCGACATTGCTCGACGCGGTCGCGCCGCCGCTGTTTCCCGGGATCTCGGTTCGCCCGGTAGCGATCGACTATGGCGCGCAGCGCGCCGCGATCGGCTGGTCCGGAGGCGAAGCCGGCAAGGCCAATGTGCTGAAAATTCTCGGACGGCGCGGTTCGTTCGAGGTGGTCGTGCGACTGTTGCCGCCGTTGCCGCCTCACGACGATCGAAAGGCCCTGGCGCGGACGGCGCGGGCGGCGATCGAGGCCGCGCTAACGGCTTCAACTCCCGCCGAGTTGGGCCTATAGGCGCCGCGAAATGACTGAACTTCCCAAGACTTATCGCGTCAAAAGCTTCGGTTGCCAGATGAACGCCTATGACGGCGAGCGCATGGCCGAGCTGCTCGGCGCCCAGGGCATGACGGCCGCCGCCGAGGGCGAAGACGCCGACCTGGTCGTGCTCAACACCTGCCACATCCGCGAGAAGGCAGCGGAGAAGGCCTATTCGGATGTCGGCCGCCTGGCCCGCGAGGACGGCACCCGCCCGATGGTCGCGCTGGCGGGCTGCGTCGCACAGGCCGAAGG
>CAMPIY010000108.1 GCA_946886645.1 uncultured Sphingomonas sp. | reverse complement strand
GACGATCAAGGAACGCGACTGGAAGCGGGAACAGGGCCGATTGTTGAGGCATAATGGCTAGTCCCCCCAATTTCTGGCAGCGCTTTCTCCACAAGAACGCGCCGTCTCGCGACGAAGTGCTGGCCAGTCGTTGGCTGAAGCCGTTCGGCCACCGCATTGCCCATTCGGAGCTTTGGCGTTTTACTCGAAGGTCGGTTCCAAGAGCGGTGTTTGCCGGCCTCTTCATCGGCATTTTCCTGATGGTGCCGGGCCTGCAGATCGTCGGCGCCGCGTTGCTCTGCATCCCGATGCGCGCGAACATCCCAATCGCGGCGGCGATGACCTTCCTGTCCAACCCGCTGACGACCCCGTTCTTCCTCTATGCAGCGATCGACATCGGCGGGCGGATCGGGTTTCACACCGATCTTGCCTCGTTCGTCGCCTTGAGGGGCGAAAGCGTTTCTCAATGGATCCGCTGGCTTTGGTCGGACGCCGCGCCGGCACTGGTTTCGGGGCTGTTCCTGATCGGGCTTGGCGTGGCGCTGGTAGGCTATATCGTGTCGCTCGTCGGATGGCGCTGGTGGGTAGGGCGCAAATGGCGACAGCGTTTCGCGCGCGCAGACTGAGTCGCGCATCAAGGGATTATTCCGGGGAGGATTTTCAATGGTTCGTTGGATGAGTTTGCTCGCGGCAGGCACCGCTTTGGCCGGATGCAGCGCGGCGCCCCCTCCCGAGGTTGCAGCTCCGGCCGCACCCGCCGAGGCCGTCGTCCCGGTGGAAGCGCCCAAGCCGATGTACGGCACCTTCGGCTTCGACGAGACCGGCATGGACAAGACCGTCCTGCCGGGCGACAATTTCTACGAATACGCCAACGGTACCTGGGCGAAGAACACGCCCATTCCGGCCGACAAGTCCAACTACGGCGCATTCAACCTGCTGCAGGACAAGGCGCAGGCCGATACCCGCGGAATCATCGAGGAAGCGGCGAAGGACCCATCTTCGAAGATCGGCGTCGCCTATAATAGCTATCTCGACACCGCTGGGATCGAGGCGAAGGGCATCGCGCCGATCCAGCCCTGGCTCAACGAGATCAAGGGTCTCAAGGCGAAGTCGGGCTATGCTGCACTGGTCGCAAAGGCCGACCGCAATGGCGTCGGAGTGCCGTTCGGCAGCTATGTCGGCCAGGACGACAAGGACCCCGATACCTATGCGATGAACCTGTTCCAGGGCGGCCTCGGCATGCCCGATCGGGACTATTACCTCTCATCCGATGCCAAGCTGGCCGAGACCAAGGCGGCTTATGAAAAGCACCTGGCCAACGTCCTGACGCTGGCCGGCGAGCCCAACGCGGCCGCCCGCGCCAAGGCGATCGTCGCGTTCGAAACCGCTATCGCGAAGGTCCATTGGACCAACACCGAAAGCCGTGATGCCGACAAGACCTACAACAAGCTGACTCTGGCCGAGCTCGCGAAGAAGGCGCCGGGCTTCGATTTTGCCGGTTATCTTTCGGGCATTGGCGCGCCCAACCTGCCATATATCCTGATCGCGCAGCCGAGCGCTCTTGCCGGAATCGCCAACCTGATCGGCAAGACCCCGATTGGCGTCCTCAAGGACCAGTTACTGGTTCGCAGCATTGAAGAATATTCCGATGTGCTGCCCGCCGCTTTCGACCGGGAGCAGTTCGCCTTTTACAGCAATGTTCTTTCGGGCATTCCCCAGCAACAGGAGCGCTGGAAGCGCGCGACCGATTTCACGATCGCCACCCTGACCGACGACATCTCCAAGCTCTACGTGGCCAAATATTTCCCGCCGGAGACCAAGAAGGCCGCGGACGAGATGGTGGCGAACATCATCGCCGCGATGGGCCGCCGCATCGATGCGCTCGATTGGATGTCGGCTGAAGCCAAGGCCCGTGCCCACGAGAAGCTGGCCAACTTCACCCCGCGCATCGGCTATCCCAGCCAATGGCACGACTATGCATCGCTGGAGATCGTCGCAGGCGATGCTCTGGGCAACAATTTGCGCGCCAACAACTGGAAGCACGACGATAACATCAGCAAGCTGGGAACGCCGATCCGGCGCTGGGAATGGGGCCTGACGCCCATGACCATCAACGCGCAGGCGAATCCGACGCTGGTGGCGATCACCTTCCCGGCCGCGATCATGCAGCCGCCCTTCTTCGACCCGAACGCCGATCCGGCGGTCAATTATGGCGGCATGGGCGCCGTCATCGGGCACGAGCTTAGCCATCATTTCGACGACCAGGGCGCCAAGTACGACATGCACGGCCGCCTTGCCGACTGGTGGACGCCGGCCGACGTCGCCGCCTTCAAGGTGCGCACCGATGCCCTCGCGGCCCAATATGACGCCTATGAGCCGCTTCCAGGCATGCATGTGAAGGGCGCGTTCACGCTGGGCGAGAATTCGGCCGACCTGGCCGGACTCAGCGTTGCCTACGATGCCTACAAGGCGGCGTTGGGCGGGAAGGAAGCGCCGATGCTCGACGGCTTTTCCGGCGATCAGCGCTTCTACCTTGGCTGGGCCCAGGTTTGGCGCCGCAATTACCGCGAGGCGAACTTGCGCCAGCGTCTGCTGACCGATCCGCATGCGCCTTCGGAGCAGCGCACCTGGGTCGTGCGAAATCTCGATCCATGGTATCCGGCCTACAATGTCCAGCCCGGACAGAAGCTGTACCTGGCGCCCGAGAAGCGCGTGCGGATGTGGTAGTTGCTATACGAGCAGTTCGACCTTTCTGACACCGATCCGCTAGACGGCGGCCTGCGCTGGCTGGTTCCAGGGCTGGTCGCCGCGGCGGCGGCCAGCGGGGCGTTGCTCTTCTACCTTATCGGCCAGTCGCTCTTCGCCGGAATCTTCCTGGCGGGCTTCGTGGCCATGTTGGTCGCCGCATTCGTCATCGACCGGCGCACGCCGAAGGCGATCGAGGTCGCACCGCTCCTCCTTCCGGACATGGAATTGGTAGGGGCGGCAATTTCGCTATCACCGGACGCGGTAGCCCTGACCGATGCCAGCGGCGCGCTTCAGGCCGTCAACCAGGCCTATCGGACGCGTTTCGCTTCTGTTCGCCCGCCGCTCGAACTGGGCGTCAATGCGAAGGCGACCAAGGCCCTGCAGAAAGCGAAGGACGCGGCCGTCCACGACGGCGGCGCGGAGCTTCAGGATGTCGCCTTGGCGGGGGGAAGCACTAGCATGATCGTAAGCCGCGTTGGCGGCCAGAAGGACCTCTTGCTCTGGCGGTTTGCCGGCTCGGGCAAAATCGATCCCATCGACATCGCCGCACAGGGGATCGCCGGCTTGACCGGGGAACGGCTTGCAGCGGCCGGGGTGCTCGCTGCGCTGATTGACGAAGGCGGGCAATTGTTGGCGGCCAACCGGCCATTTGCCGACCGCGCCTTGAACGGCTCCGCCACTTCTGGCCAGCCGGTTCAATTCGGCAAGCTGGTCGAAGGTTCGCCCGAGGGTATGTTGCGATTGGTGGCGGAGGGCGTTGACGCGCGGCCGCTTCGCGCGGTTCATGTCCCACTCGACGTCGGGAAGGAAGGGGGCGCAGGCACCCTCCTGATGTTCGACACGGACGATGGGCCGAGCCTCGCCAATTCGACCAATGTTCAGGTGTTGCTGGAGATGCTCCCGATCGGCCTGGCTCTGGTCGATCGCGACGGCCGCTTCCTGACAATGAACAAGGCGTTCCGGGTCGCGGGCGGGCTCACGGGCGAGGACATGCCGGCCTATCCGGGGGATCTTGTCGTCAAGGAGGACAAGGCCGCGGTTGCGGATGCAGTGCGCCGCAATGCCCGCGGGCCCTCTATGTCGGGCGACTTGCCTGTCCGCCTGAAGCACCAGCCGGGCGAGCCGGTCGCGCTCACCGTCGCGGGCCTGCGCGGTCTTGGCGATGCAGCGGTGCTTCTGCTGCTCAAGGACAACAGTGAAGAGGCAAAGCTCAAGCGGCAGGTGGCGCAGGCGACCAAGATGCAGGCCGTGGGCCAGCTCGCGGGTGGCGTGGCGCACGACTTCAACAACATCCTGACCGCGATCATTGGCCATTGCGATCTGATGATGATGCGCCACACGCCCGGCGACAGCGACTATGACGACATCCAGCAGATCAAGTCGAACTCCAACCGTGCCGCTGGTCTGACGCGGCAATTGCTGGCCTTCTCCCGCCAACAGACGCTTAGGCCTCAGGTGTTGCAGCTACCCGATGTAGTCAGCGAGGTGTCGCACCTGCTGAAGCGCCTTCTGGGAGAAACCGTCCAGCTGGTGGTCAAGCACGGCCGCGACCTGGGGCCGGTTCGGGCGGACCCGGGCCAGCTGGAGCAAGTGATCGTGAACCTGGCGGTCAACGCCCGGGACGCCATGGCGGCGGGTGGGGGCGGCGCGCTCACCATTCAGACCTATTCCGTGAAGGCCGAGCAGGTCGCCGACCTCGGCAGCGACATTCTCCCGATCGCCGACTATTCCGCTTTGTCGATTGCCGACACGGGGACAGGCATTTCCGCCTCCATCCTGGGCAAGGTGTTCGAGCCTTTCTTCACCACCAAGGAAGTGGGCAAGGGCACCGGCCTCGGCCTTTCGACCGTCTATGGCATCGTCAAGCAGTCAGGCGGCTTCATCTTCGCCGATTCCAAGGTGGGGGAGGGGACTCGCTTCACCATTTATCTTCCGGTCCACCGTGTCGAAGAGGAGAAGCCGGGCGGGCGGCGCCAGGCGAAGGGAACCGAGAGCGAAAGCGAGCTGTGGGGCACGGGAACGGTGTTGCTGGTCGAGGACGAGCCGATGGTCCGGACGGTCGCGGAGCGGGCATTGACCCGTCACGGCTATAAGGTGCTGACCGCCAATAATGGCGAGGAAGCGCTGGAGATCGTGGATCGGGGGGACGAGATCGCGCTCCTGATCTCGGATGTCGTCATGCCGGTGATGGACGGTCCGACAATGGTGCGGGAGGCGCGCAAGACCCGTCCCGACCTGCCGATCCTGTTCATGTCCGGCTATGCCGAGGAACAGCTGAGGAAGTCGATCGACATCGCCAATGTCGCCTTCCTGCCCAAGCCCTTCTCGGTGCAGGAACTGGCGGAAGCGGTGCGCAAGGCGCTGGCCGACAAATAGGGCTTCCTTCGCGCGCAACCGATGCTATCTCGTTTCACCTATGCCAAGTTCGCGTTCCATCCTGATCGTCGAGGACGAACCTCTCATCGCGATGATGCTGGAGGATTTCATCCTCTCGCTCGGCCATGACGTCAGTGGCAGCTGCGACAGTGTGAAATCCGCGCTGGCCGAGGTGGAGAAAGGCGAATTCGACCTCGCCATTCTCGACGTCAATCTGAAAGGCGAGAGCGTTTGGCCGGTTGCTTCGGCGCTTCGGAGCCGGGGTACGCCCTTCGTATTGGCAAGCGGCGGCCACGTCGATCCGCCGCCGCCCGAATTTGCCAGCGTGCCGATGATCGAGAAGCCCTATACGATCGACCGGGTGACTCCGATCATCGATGCCGCGCTTGCCAGCTCGGCCAGTTGACAGGCCCTGAAGTTCCTATCTTGTTCCGCGAGAACAAATAGGATACGAATATCTCATCAAGGGAGACGCTCGGCTCCCGATTGACGAGAGGAACAGGACCATGTCAGCGCAACTCAAGGTCGTCGGTAGTGTTGGAGAGAGCGTGAATACGGAACGTCAAAAGGCATTGGAAGCGGCGCTCGCGCAGATCGACCGCGCGTTCGGCAAGGGTTCGGCGATGAAGCTGGGCAGCCGCGAGAAGATCGAGATAGAGACGGTGTCCACGGGATCGCTCGGCCTCGACATCGCGCTGGGCGTCGGCGGCCTTCCGCGTGGCCGGGTCATCGAAATCTACGGTCCGGAAAGCTCGGGCAAGACGACGCTGGCGCTTCATGCCATCGCCGAAGCGCAGAAGACCGGCGGAACCGCGGCGTTTGTGGACGCGGAACATGCGCTCGACCCTGTCTATGCGCGGAAGCTTGGCGTCGACATCGACGAACTGATCGTGTCGCAACCCGATACGGGCGAGCAGGCGCTTGAGATTGTCGACACGCTGGTCCGGTCGAACGCGATCGACGTGCTGGTGGTGGACTCGGTCGCCGCGCTGGTGCCGAGGGCCGAGATCGAGGGCGAGATGGGCGACAGCCACGTCGGCCTCCAGGCCCGCCTGATGAGCCAG
>CAMPIY010000107.1 GCA_946886645.1 uncultured Sphingomonas sp. | reverse complement strand
GGCGCATATCTGCCAGCGGCTTAATGTCCGCTTCGGGTCGAAAGCGGCCATTAGTAGCGAGGGCGGCGATCAGCGCGGATAGATTCCAGGACTATGCGTAACGGAGCGTGGCGTGTCTAAGTGGGCGAGCGCCTCCCGAAGCTTTGGCGCCGAGAAGTCGAGGAAGCGCCGCATCTTGAGCGGCATCTGGCCGAGCGCGGCATGGAGCAGGTGGACGGGTGCGGGGTCGGGTTCATATTCCTCGAGGAGGACGACCAGCGATCCGCTCCGGACGGCCTCGATCACCTGGTAATAGAGCAGCCGGGTCGCGCCGATGCCCTCGACTGCCGCTTCCATCGCCGCCTGCGCCGTCGAGACGGACAGGCGCGGCTTGACGGGGACGTTGTTGCCTCTGGGCCCAAAGCGCCATCCGAGCAGCGGTTGCGGCCCTTCCATGACGACGGTCGGAAGGTCCATGAGGTCGCCGGGGTCCCGCGGCGCACCATGTGCCTCGACGAGGGCGGGGGTTGCGCAGACGACCGTGCGCATCGAGCCGATGCGGGTCGCGACCATGTCGCTGTCGGGAAGGGCACCGATGCGGACGGCCATGTCGATCCGTTCGCCGACCAGGTCGACATTATGGTCCGAGAGCAGCAGCCTGATCCGGATATCAGGGAAGCAGGCCAGGAAATCGGCCACGATCGGCATGACGTGGAGTTGGCCGAAGAAGATCGGCGCGCTGAGCACCAACTCGCCCTTGGGCATCATGAACTCGCCCGCGGCCTCGCGCTCGGTTTCCTCCAAATGTTCGAGGATGCGCCTCGCATTGGCTGCATAGGCGAGGCCGGCGTCGGTCAAGGAGAGCTTCCGGGTCGTTCGGTTGAGGAGCCGGGCACCGAGCAGCGATTCCAGGTCCGAGACCTTCCGGCTCAGCGTCGCGACCGGCATCCGGGTCGCCCGGCTGGCGGCGGAGAAGCTTCCGTGGTCGACGACCGCGAGAAGGAGGGACATGGCTTCGAAACGGTCCATCGGAATTTCCAAAAAATGAGAAGATGCCTTCCAAGTTTAGCGGATTATTCCGGAGAGTGTGAAAGATTATGCCCTCGGGTGAGGGCGCTAAACGGCCCTTGGGATGCCGGAGGAATGTCACCATGAACCAGACGCGCTACCGGACCGCCGACATCGACGGGATCGACATTTTTTACCGGGAGGCAGGCACCAAGGGAGCCCCAAAGCTGCTCCTGCTCCATGGCTTCCCGACCTCGAGCCACATGTTTCGGGACCTCATCCCGCTGTTGTCGGACTTATTTCATATCGTCGCGCCTGACCTTCCCGGCTTCGGTCGATCGGGACGTCCCCGGGAAAACAGCTTTGCCTCGATTGCCGGGACGATCGAGCGGTTCACCGAAGCGGTCGGGTTCGACCACTATTCGCTCTATGTGTTCGACTATGGCGCGCCGACCGGGTTCCGCCTCGCGCTGCACCATCCGGAGCGGATCGATTCCATCATTTCACAGAACGGCAATGCCTATGCCGAAGGGCTGAGCGATGGCTGGAACCCCATTCGCGATTATTGGGAGGTGCCTTCCGAGGAAAACCGGGATGCGCTTCGCTCGCTGCTGACGCCCGAGACAACCTATTGGCAATATAGCCATGGAGTGCCCGATCCCACCGTCCTGGCGCCAGACGGCTACACCCTCGACAACCACTATCTCGCCGAGCCAGGCATGGCCGACATCCAGCTCGACCTGTTTCGGGATTACCGGAGCAATGTCGAACTCTATCCCGACTTCCAGTCCTATTTTCGAGATGCGACGCCGGGCCTGCTCGCGATCTGGGGCAGGAACGACCCCTTCTTCCTTCCAGCCGGCGCCGAAGCGTTCCGGCGGGACATCGAGGGCGCACAGGTCCGCTTCCTGGACACCGGCCATTTCGCGCTGGAGACCCATGCTGGAGACATCGCCGGCGCGGTCCGGGAATTCCTCTTGGCGAGGGCCGCCCGGCCTGCGCTGGCCGACGCGTAGGGCCGCAAGGAACGAAGGGCCGCATGGTGCAGCAGGCTACCGAGCAAATGCTCCTAAGGATTCTGGAAATCATCGAGAAGGAGCCGGGCGTGCGGCCCTCGGAAATCAACCGGCGGCTCGGCTTGGCGCAGTCGGATTCGCTTCGGGCGGCGCTTATCCGCCGGGGGCTGGTGCGCAAGGAGAGACGGGGCGCGGCGACCCACCTTTATTCGACGGGATCGGCGTCGAGATGAGGAGGGCGACCCCGGAAAGGCTTGGCCTTTTTTCGGACGGGGTTTTCGCGGTGCTGATCACCATCCTTGTGCTTGAATTGCACCCTCCCGCCGAGCCCACCTATCGCGCATTGCTGTCCCATTGGCAGCAATGGCTAAGTTATGCGCTAAGCTATCTCTTCATCGCGATCGTGTGGGCCAACCACCATTATCTGCTGCGCCATGCCGAGGAGGTGACGCCGCGGTTGATGTGGACCAATTTTGCGCATCTCTTCTCGGTTTCATTGCTTCCTTTCACGACCGCCTGGATGGCAACGAGCCGGCTGGCGCCCGAGCCTGTATCGCTTTACGCGCTCGCCTTCTTCCTGGTGAACGCAACTTATGTCGCGCTCATCTGGGAGCTGGTGGAAGCAGAATCGGGCGGGTCGCCGACGGATGTCCGCGCAATGCTGCGTCGGCGGTCGGTCGCAACGCTTTTCCTGTTCGCAATTGCGGCGGCGATGGCGCTTTGGAGCGCGCTCATCGGCCTCGGCATCTGCGTCGTCTGCCTGGCCTTCTACCTGAAGCCCGAGCCCGCCAGCCGCTCGAAAGGGCAGGCGGATATCTCCTGATCTTCCCCCACTGGCCCCGGCCCTACCGACAATCAACAGAGCAGAAAGGCTATTTTTGTCGATGATTTCTTCCGCGCATTTCCGGCGCCTCGCAATATCTCCGCTGCCGATTCCCGGCGGGTGGCATGCACTCCCGCTGAGGCTGGTGATCGGCTACGGCTTCATCGCGCATGGGTTGGCGAAGCTGGCGCGCGGGCCCGACCATTTCATAGGCCTGCTCCAGGCGATGGGGTTGCCGCTTTCCGGGCTCCTGGGCTGGGCGACCATCCTGGTCGAGCTCGTGGGCGGCATCGCCATCCTGCTGGGGGCTCTTGTCCCGCTGGCGTCGGTCCCAATGATCATCGTCTTCCTGGTGGCCGTCGTCACGGTCCACCTTCCCAACGGTTTCAGCTCGATCAAGCTGGTCGCCTATGATGCTTCCGGCGCCCACTTCGGTCAGCCGGGCTATGAGACGGACCTGCTATACCTCGCCAGCCTTGTCGCACTCTGCCTCGGCGGCGCGGGGCCATGGTCGCTCGACCAGCGCCTGTCGAACCGTGCCGGGTGATGCTTTAGCGCCGGGACGAGCGTCCCGGCGCCGGAGCCTCCCGGTTCGATTCCTGGTTGGCCGGCAGCCGCCTATTCCTCTTCCTCGAACGTCACCGCGACCGCCGCATTGGCGCTGAGGCGCACCTTGTCGCCCTCGACCTCGGCGACCAGGCCGCGCGAAATATAATGATGGTGACCCGAATGGCTGCCCTGTTCGAAGCCCGTCCGGGCAAGCTTGATCCGGTCGCCGGCGATGCTGTCGACCGTCCCGACATGGACCCCGTCGGCGCCGATCACCTCCATGTCGGCCTTGACCGCTTCAAATCCCGCCATCGTCATTCTCCCTTGGTGAAAGGGCGCGGCCGGCGAGCCATTCGCCGAACGCCCTTGCGTTGCACTCGCTCGATCCGGGCTGTGCGTTACATCACAGCCATTGGAGCGATCGAAAGCGCCAGAAGAGCAGCAGGCTTGCCGAGATCATCGCCCCAAGCACCAGGCCGAAGCCCCAGCTGGTGCCGCTCCCGGGCAGGTTGAAGTTCATGCCATAGATCCCGGCGATCGCCGTCGGGACGGCGAGGATCCCAGCCCATGAGGCAAGCTTTCTCGTGATGTCGGACTGGCGCTGCTGCTCGAGCAGGCTGCTGGCCTCGAGCGCCGCCCGGACGACGTCGATGAGCCCGTTGCTCATCGCCTCGATGCGGATGAGATTGTCGAGCAGGTCGCGGAAATAGGGCTTCGAATCCCCGGACAGGCAATCGGCCTCGAGGTTGGCGAGCTTGTTGCAGACCTCGGTCATTCTCGTCAGCACATGCTGGAAATGGACGGTCTCGCGTCTCAGCTGGAAGATCCTGGCGATCTCGTCGGCCCCGAGGCTTCGGTCGAGCAGCCGCCGCTCCAGCTCGAGGACTTCCTCCGCGATGGCCTGGATGACCGGGAAATAGGCATCGACGATCAGGTCGAGGACCTGGTGGACCGCATATTCCGGGCTCCGGACGGGGCGCCCGGCGGCTTGCCCGATCCTTCCTCTCAGCAGCCTCCCGAACCGGGTCTTCATCCGGCAGACCGTGATGATCCTCTTCTCGGCGAGGAAGATCCCGACGTCGGTATAGTCGATCGCATCGCCACCGACTTCCGCCGCCTTGGCAGCGATGAAGATATGGTCGGCGTAAAGATGGACCTTGGCGAGCGGCGCGTCGGCCATCGAGTCCCCAAGGGCAAGTTCGTGAAGCCCGAACATTTGCTGGAGCGCCCCGATTTCCTCTTCCATCGCATCGACAACGTCGATCCAGGCAAAGCCGCGCTCGGGGACGTCGACCGGTGTCCCGTCCCAGGGCGTCCAGGCGGGCGGCCGATCATCGCCGTGGATGGCGGTCACGATGCTCATGCCGACTTCCCCGCGGCCATCGGCGGCGGTGGGCAGGGATGGTGAGTGCTCGCGGCCATCGGTCAGCCGTCCAGCATCGCCGCATAGCGTGGGTTGCTGGCCGCGTAGCGCGCCATGAAAGGGCATTTCGCGATGACTCGCTTGCCCTCGGCCAGCAGCAGCTCGAACAGCGCATGCGCGAGGCGGGTGCCATAGCCACGCCCGCCATGTTCGAACGGAACCTCGGTATGGCGAAGGACGATCCGGCCGTCCTCCTCGGCATAATAAGCAATGGCGGCCGACTCCGCGTCGATCGGGAGCTCGTACCGGCTCATCGCCCGGTTGTTGATGATCCTGTCCTCCATTCGACCTTCCCCGGGGCGGAGCGTGTCGCCGGCGGCGGCGGTTTCCCCGCGCTTCAATATTCACTTGCAACTCGACGGTGCGGCGAGCGGGGTTACAGGCACCGCCCGGCATTGGCGCGGGGCCAGCCGCGAAATCCCGTCGCGGTGCATTCGAAGCAGCTCGGCGTCGGCTGGCCGCCGAGCCACCTGGCTTGCCGGATTTTACCGGTCGGGCGCGAGCACCGGGCGAACGGCGCCGACCAGCATCCGGGCGTCGAGCTGGAAGGCATCGAACAGCACCCGGCCGGCGGGATCGATGCCGACGAACCATGGCGTTCCGCCGGTCCGATAGTCGGCCATGATGGCAGGAAGCTGGTTGCCGGGCTGTGGAGCGGCATGACCGAAGGGGATGGAAAGGCCGTACCGCTCCTGGTTTTCGGCAATCCGCTCGAAGCGATTGGCTTCGAAATCCTCGAACGCCGTCTGGATCGCGGCAAAGCCCAATTGGGCGCCCCGGAGCTGCTCGACCAGGCGAACGAGCGTCGGAAAGCCGTGCGAGTGGCAGCCGGGGCAGGCATGCTGGAAGAAGAAGAAGAGGATCCGGTGGCCGCCGCCGAGCGCGTCGAGTGACAGCGGTCCGGTCTCCCTTCCGTCGCCGTCGATCCAGCGGACATCGCGCAGCGGCGGGGCCGGCTGGCCGGCGATCCCTATCTCCATCGCGCCATGTCCAGTCCAGCGATCATCGGCGACGGGAGCAAGGCTCAGGCCGTTGCCTCGGCGCGGCGCGGAAGCACCCAGCCGGGCCGGACGAAGTGGCAGGTGTAGCCATGGGGAATGCGCTGGAGATAATCCTGGTGCTCGGGCTCGGCCTGCCAGAAATCGCCGGCCGGCTCGACCTGGGTCACGACCTTGCCGGGCCATAGGCCCGAAGCTTCGACATCGGCGATCGTGGCCCTGGCGATGGCCTCCTGATCGTCGCTGGTGAAGTAGATGGCCGAGCGATAGCTTGCGCCCCGGTCGTTCCCCTGGCGATCGACCGTCGTCGGATCATGGATCTGGAAGAAATATTCCAGCAGCCGGCGATAGCTTGTTTGTGCCGGGTCGAAGAGGATTTCGATCGCTTCGGCATGACTGCCATGGTTGCGGTAGGTGGCGTTCGGGACATCGCCGCCCGTGTAGCCGACGCGCGTCGACACGACGCC
>CAMPIY010000106.1 GCA_946886645.1 uncultured Sphingomonas sp. | reverse complement strand
CCGCATCACGACGCGGCTGCAGTCGGGATATGTCTATAGCTATGCCCTCGTCATGCTGCTCGGCCTGATCGGCGCCGCGACCTGGGTCTTCTGGTGGGTGCGATGAGCGGATTGCCGATCCTTTCCTTCCTGGTGCTGTTCCCGCTCGTCGCGGGGATTATTGCGCTGTTCCTGTCGGCGAACGGTGCGCGGTGGCTCGCGTTGCTGACGACGCTGATCAGCCTCGCGCTCGGTATTGCGCTGTGGGCTGCGTACGACCCGAACGGTCCGCAGTGGCAATTCACCGAATATTACGAGATCGGCGGCGGGATCGGCTGGGCGATGGGCATCGACGGCATCGCGCTGATGCTGATGATGCTGACCCTGTTCCTGATGCCGATCTGCATCGGCGCCAGCTGGCGTTCGATCGAAAAGCGGGTGCCGGAATATATGGCCGTCTTCCTGTTGATGCAGGCGCTGATGATCGGCGTGTTCTGCGCGCAGGACCTGCTGCTGTTCTACATCTTCTTCGAAGGCGGCCTCATCCCGATGTACCTAATCATCGGCATCTGGGGCGGGGCCGAGCGGATCAAGGCCAGCTACAAATTCTTCCTCTACACCTTCTTCGGCTCGGTGCTGATGTTGATCGCCATGATCTACATGATCGGCGTCACCGGAACGACGTCGATCCCGGTGCTGATGGCGACCGACTTCCCCGCCGACGTGCAGAAATGGCTGTGGCTCGCCTTCTTCGCCAGCTTCGCGGTGAAGATGCCGATGTGGCCGGTCCATACCTGGCTTCCCGACGCGCACGTCCAGGCGCCCACCGCGGGGTCGGTCATCCTGGCCGGCGTGCTGCTGAAGATGGGCGGATACGGCTTCATCCGCTTCAGCCTGCCGATGTTCCCCGAAGCATCCGCGGCATTCATTCCGCTGATCTTCATCCTGTCCGGCGTCGCGGTCGTCGCCACCAGCCTGATCGCGCTGGTCCAGCACGACATGAAGAAGCTGATCGCTTACTCGTCGGTCGCGCATATGGCGTTCGTCACCTTCGGCCTGTTCGCCTTCAACCGGCAGGGCATCGAGGGCGCGATGATCGTGATGCTCAGCCACGGCCTGGTGTCAGGCGCGCTCTTCCTATGCGTCGGCGTCATCTACGACCGGCTGCACACCCGCGAGATCGCTCGCTACGGCGGCCTTTCCGACAATATGCCGATGTACGCGCTGCTGTTCATGCTGTTCACCATGGCCAGCGTCGGTCTGCCCGGCACCAGCGGATTCGTCGGCGAGTTCCTCAGCCTGGTCGGCACCTATGAAGTGTCGAGCTGGGGCGCGATCGTGGCGACGACCGGAATCATCCTGGGCGCGGCCTATATGCTCTACCTCTACTGGCGCATCTGCTACGGCACGCAACGCAACGCCGATGCGGCGGCGATGAAGGATTTGAGCGCTCGCGAACTGTGGCTGCTCGCCCCGATCGCGGCCTGCGTGCTGTGGATGGGCGTCTATCCGGAAAGCTTCCTGCGTCCGATGCGCGCCGATGTCGGCCGTCTACTGGAGCGGGTCGAGCGCGCCAAGCCGCCGGGTGACGCGCATCTGACCGCCGGCAAGCCTGCGCCTGCCCAAGCCCATTCGACGGAAGCCCATTGATGAACTTCGCCGCCATCCTTCCCGAGATCATTCTCACCATCGGCGCGCTGGTGCTGATGATGGTCGCGGCCGTGCTTGGACGCCGTGCCAGCGCCCTGTGCAGCTGGGGCGCCGTCCTGCTTCTCGTCGGTGCCTCGGTCGCGCTGATCGGTGAGCCTCAGAATGCCGGCACGCTCTTTGGCGGTTTGATTGCCGCCGACGGGTTCGGCGCGTTCGGCAAGCTGGTGATCTATTTGTGCGCGGCAGTCGCGGTGATCATGGCCCACGGCTGGTTCGAACGCGATTTCGAGCATGCCGCCGAATATCCGGTGCTGGTGTTGCTCGGCGTCGTCGGCATGTCGGTGATGGTCTCCTCGACCAACCTCATGTCGCTCTACGTCGGCCTGGAGCTCAACAGCCTGGCATCCTATGTGCTCGCCGCCTACCGCCGCACGGACGAACGCTCGGCCGAAGCGGGTCTTAAATATTTCGTCCTCGGCAGCCTTGCCTCGGGCATCCTGCTGTACGGCATCTCGCTGCTCTACGGCTTCACCGGAACGACCCAGTTCGAAGGCGTGGCGGCAGCATTCGCCCGCGACGGTATGACGTCGGTCGGCCTTCTGTTTGGCCTGGTCTTCGCGCTTGCCGGCATGGCCTTCAAGATTGCCGCGGTCCCGTTCCACATGTGGACCCCCGACGTTTACGAGGGCGCACCGACCCCGGTCACCGCCTTCTTCGCCTCGGCGCCAAAGGTGGCGGCTGTCCTGCTGGTCGTCCGCCTGTCGCTCGACGCGCTTGGCCCGGCCATTGAGGGCTGGCGGCAGATCATGACCTTCGCCGCGCTCGCCTCGATCTTCCTCGGTGCCATCGCCGCCTACGGCCAGACCAACATCAAGCGGCTGCTCGCTTATTCGTCGATCAACAATGTCGGCTTCGCGCTGATCGGTCTTGTCGCTGGCGGAGTCGCCGGTGCGTCGTCCGTCCTTTTCTACATGACCGTCTACGTCGTGATGACGCTCGGTGCCTTCCTCTGCGTCCAGCGGATGAAAAATGAGGCGGGCGAGCCGATCGAGAGCATCGACAGCCTGTCCGGCCTGTCCCAGTCGCGGCCCGGCCTCGCGGCCGCGTTCGCCATCTTCATGTTCAGCCTGGCGGGCGTCCCGCCTCTGTTCGGTTTCTGGCCCAAGCTGATGGTGTTCAGCGCGGCCGTTTCCGAAGGCCTTTACCCGCTCGCGGTGGTCGGCATCATCGGCGCGGTCGTAGGGGCTTATTATTACCTGAAGATCGTCAAGGTCATGTATATGGATGCCCCGGCAGCGCCTTACGCCAAGGCCACCAACGGCTTCGAAACGGCGTTCATCGCCATCGCGGCAATCGCCGTTTCGCCGCTCGGCTATTTGCTGATCGGCCCGCTCGGCCATTTGACCCAGAACGCCGCGGGAAGCCTGTTCTGAGCCGCATCCGGATCGTCGAGCGGATCGGGTCGACCAACCACGCGCTGCTCGGCGATACCCAGGCAATCGAAGGTGACTGGCTCGTCGCACTGGCACAGGACAGCGGGCGAGGGCGCCACGGACGGGCGTGGGAAACCATCGAAGGCAATTTCTTCGGCTCGACCATTATCCAGCTGCGCCCCTCCGATCCGCCAGCGCCGGCGCTGGCCCTCGCGGCAGGGCTGGCCTTGATCGAAGCGGTCGAAATGGCCGTTCCCAACGCGGCACTGTCGCTGAAATGGCCGAACGACCTGATGCTGGGAGATGCCAAGCTGGCCGGCATTTTGCTCGAACGGTCGGGCGATCGGGTCGTCGCCGGCTTCGGCGTCAATCTTGCCGGAGCGCCATCGATATCGGGTCGCAAGACAGCATCCCTGGCCTCCCTCGCCAACCTCGATCCCAAAGCCTTCGCACCGCTGTTGGCTGGCAGCTTCGCCCGCGTGCTCGGTGCCTGGCGCAACGCCGAGCCCGCTGCGTTTTCCCAGGCTTGGCTTGCCCGTGCTCACTCGGTCGGAACTCCGCTTGAAGTTCACGCCGGTCCCGGCGAACGGATTTCCGGAACTTTCGACGGTATCGAACCGGACGGCGCCATGCGCCTGCGCCGCGACGACGGCACCGTCGATGTCGTGCGCGCGGGGGACGTGACGCTGCGCTAGAAGTCGCGGATGCCGAAGCGCGGAACGCCCTGGTTCATGCCGGCCGGGTCCAGAGTCGCGAGATCGAGGTCGAGCGGTTCGCCGACCCAATGGGCGAGGGTGGTATGATCGGCTAGGTCGTCGTCCGTCAGCGGATGCACCAGCGCCCTGAGGCCGGAGCTTTCGATCAGGTGCAGGACGTGCTCCAACGAGCTTTCGCGAAAATGCACCTCATATTGAGGGATAGGGTGAGGCCCGGCCCTCCCATCAATCATGCGGCCGATGAACAGGATGTGCGGATCGGAGTCAGGGCCGGTGCGGTCTTTGAATTCATCGCGCAGCGCTTCGGCAGCCGCGCGCTCGCCCGCCTCGAAATAGATATGGGCATGGTATGGCGCGTTGTCTTCCACAATTCCGGCATAGGCCTTGGCCGCCGCAACGTCGAGTTGGCCCCGCTGGTGATTACAAAGGCATGGCCAGCAAGTCGTAGAAGAATTGGCCGAGCTGCCGCCACGCAGAGCCGTCGAATAAATATAGCTCTATCGATTGTTCTACGAACAAACCTGTTCCGAAGATCGCCCAAACGGGATGCACTCGGCCGAATCGCAGCTGGTCCCGGATTGCTGCAATGAGAATTGGTGAATCAGCGAGCAGGAGCGCGAGTGTGATCTCCGGCCGCGGGACAATGGGAAGTATGTGACGCCATCGGAAAAATGCCGGCCAGAGTAGTGCGACAGTAGCCAACAGGATCAGTCGCTTGTGCCAGTCCGGCCGCTTCCGGCATATGATGGCCGCGACGACGAGCGCCAGGAAAATGCTGAGGCCCGTGACGGTACCGACGATACCCGACGCGGCCGAGATGCCGAGTTCCGGGAAGTCCCGCCGTGCGGCCCATCCCGCCGTTGCCATCCCGCTGGCCCAGATGGTCAGCGCGAGGGGCAGGGCAATCACGCCCAGCCGTCGATGTCGCGGCGTGCTGGTCGAGCGGACCATCCACGCCTGGGCGATCAAGAGCAGCACCCAGCCCAAGCAGGCAGCGCCGTGGAGGTGAACGAAGAACGGTGCGGAAAAACTGCCGCTCGCCACCGGCAGGAAATAGGTCGTGCTGAAGCCGATCAATATGACCAGCAGTGCGAGCGGACCCGCAAAGAAATAGAATGAGCTGGCGCGGTCGCGCGCCCAGACGTTGGCCATAAGCCCCCCTCGTCGAAGGCTAGCAGGCCCGGACCGGCATTCAAGTGCCCTCGCCAAGTGGCACGCTTCCCGCTAGGCGTCCCTCATGCTTCTCGCGATCGATGCCGGAAACACCAATGTCGTCTTCGCGCTGGTCGAGGGCGACGAGATCAAGGCCCGTTGGCGCATTGCCACCGATCCAAGGCGCACCGCCGACGAATATGCCGTCTGGCTGCACCAACTGCTCGAGCTGGAAGGCTATGGGCGCGGCGACGTCAAATCGGTCATCGTCGGTACGGTCGTGCCGCGCGCGCTCCACAATCTGGAAGTGCTCAGCCAGAAATATTTCGGGGTGAAAGCCCTCGTCGCCGGTGCGGGGGAGGCAGTCTGGCCGATCGCGCTCGATGTCGAGGAGCCGCAGAGCGTCGGCGCCGACCGCGCGCTCAACGCCATCGCTGGCCATGCCAAGCATGAAGGCGACCTGATCGTTATCGACTTCGGCACGGCGACGACCTTCGACGTGGTCGATTTCACCGGCGCCTACAAGGGCGGGATCATCGCGCCTGGCATCAACCTCAGCCTCGACGCGCTGGTACAGGCGGCCGCCAAGCTGCCCCGCATCGGCATCGCCGCACCGCAGGACGACAGTGTCGTCGGCCGAACCACGGAAACGCAGATGCTGATCGGCGTTTACTGGGGATATGTCGCGATGATCGAGGGACTGGTGGCTAGGTTGAAGACGGAGATCGGGCGGCCCGTGACGGTTATCGCAACCGGAGGCCTGGCGGTGCTGTTCGACAAGCATACCGACGCGTTCGACGCGATCGAGCCCGACCTCACCATCCAGGGCCTGGCTTTGCTCGCGGCCGGATTGAACCGATGACCCCAGACGAAGAGCTGCTGTTCCTCGCGCTTGGCGGGTCGGGTGAGATTGGCATGAACGTCAATCTCTACGGCTGCCGCGGCAAATGGCTGATGGCCGACCTTGGCCTGACGTTCGCCGACACGGATTATCCAGGCGTCGACCTCATCCTGCCGGAGCTCGAGTTTATCGAGGAGCGGATGGACGATCTGGTCGGGATTTTCCTGACCCATGGCCATGAAGATCACATCGGGGCGCTTCCTTATCTTGCCGCTGATTTGAAGGTGCCGCTCTATGCGACGCCATTCACTGCCGGCCTGATTGCCGGAAAACTGGAGGAAGAGGGCCTGACCGGCCAGGTTTCGCTCCGGATCGTCGAGCGCGGCGGTTCGGTCGATGTCGCCCCGTTCAAGGTGACCTACGTCCCGCTGGCCCACTCGATCCCGGAAGGGAACGGCCTGCTGATCGAGACGCCGTTCGGCAAGGTCTTCCATACCGGCGACTGGAAGATCGACGAGACGCCGGTGCTCGGCCACCCGAGTTC
>CAMPIY010000105.1 GCA_946886645.1 uncultured Sphingomonas sp. | reverse complement strand
GATCCGTCGCGCACCATCTTCATCGGCGACACGGGCTGGGACATGGGTTGCGCCCGCAATGCCGGCACCGGCGCGATTGGCGCGGGTTGGGGCTATCACGACGTTGAAGAGTTGATGGATGCCGGCGCGTATGTGGTGGCCAATGCGCCAGCCGATGTTGTCGGACTGGCCAACGAATGGATCGGACGAAGCGCATGACGGCCGAAGAAGCCAAACGGCAGTTCATTATCTTTGCCATCTTGAGGGTGGGTGGGCTGATCCTCTTCCTGCTCGGTATCGCCATCGCCTTCACGGACCTGCTCAGGCCGGGCGGCTGGAAGTTGCTCGGCGGCATCCTGGTGATAGTTGGGGCGATCGAAGCGGTGATTTCGCCGCGCCTGGTCAAGCGTTCGATGGGCGGCAAGTGAAGCGATTCTGGAAGTCGGCCGCTGCGGTCGAGATGGATCGTGGCTATGCGGTCGAGCTGGACGGCCGCCCGGTCAAGACTCCAGCAAGGGCCGAACTGGCCGTGCCGACCTCTGCCTTGGCCGAAGCGATTGCGGCCGAATGGAACGATTCCCCTGAAGAGGTCGATCCGCGCACGATGCCCCTTACCGGCCTCGCCAATGCCGCGATCGACCGGGTGGCGTCCGACAAGGATGCATTTGCTGCCGGCCTCGCGCGGTACGGCGAGAGCGACCTCACCTGCTACCGCGCTGAAGGCCCGGAAACGTTGGTCAAGCGCCAAACAGAGAGCTGGGACGCCCTGCTGGGCTGGGCTCGGCGTCGCTACGACGTCGATTTCGCGACCTGCAGCGGGGTCATGCACGTCCCACAGCCTGAGGAGACGGTTCGCAAACTCGGTCATGCGGTAGCCATGCTCGATGCTTTTCGTCTCGCCGGCCTGTCACCGCTGGTGACGATCGGCGGCTCGCTGGTGGCCGGGCTGGCAGTGCTGGAGAAGATGATGCCCGCGACCGAAGCCTGGGAAGCCGTCAGCCTCGACGATCGTTGGCAGATGGAGCAGTGGGGAGCGGACGCCGAAGCGGAGGCCGCGCTGGACGCGCGGCGGCGCGACTTCCTGGCCGGTGCGCGTTTCCTCGAACTGCTCGATTAGTTGGGTTTTTCCACCAGCTCGCGGACGAAATCGAGGAGATAGGGCTGCCGCTCGCGTCGCAGGCGCTCGGCCGCGACGATGGCGCGGACGGCTTCGGTGCACCTCTCCACATCGTCGTTGATCAGGACATAGTCATATTCCGCCCAGTGGCCGATCTCGGCCGCGGCGCGGAGCATGCGGAACTTGATGACTTCCTCGCCGTCGGTTCCACGGTCTTCCAGCCGGCGCTCAAGTTCAGCCATTGAGGGGGGCAGGATGAAGATGCGCACCAGGTCGGTCCGGAAGGCATATTCGAGCTGCTGCGTGCCCTGCCAGTCGATGTCGAACAACGTGTCGCGCCCGTCCTTGAGCGCTTCCTTGATCGGCTCTTTCGGGCTGCCGTAGCGATAGCCGAAGACATAGGCCCATTCGGCCAGCTCGTCCGAATCCACAAGGTGCTGGAATTGATCGTCGTCGACGAAATGATAATCGACGTCGGCGGTTTCGCCCGGCCGCATGGGGCGGGTCGTCGCGCTGATCGACATGGTAATGTTGGAATCTCCCTCCATCAGTTTCCGGCTGATGGTCGATTTGCCCGCACCCGATGGCGACGAGAGGACGATGAGGAGGCCGCGGCGGCCTCGATCGGCAGGGCCGGTGGGGGAAGAAACCATGGCCGCACTTGCCCTGTGCGCCGCGCCCGCGTCAAGCCGCTGAAAATTTCATTGTGCACCGCACAAAAAATGCTTGAAATCGATGCTGCGCTGCATTATTGTGCATTGCAGCAAAGGAGTTTCACGTGGCTGACGAAATCAAGAACGAGACCAAGGTTGATGCCGCTGTCGAGGCCGTCAAGGCGCCGGCCGAGACTGTCGTGAAGAAGGTGGAAGCAGCCGTGGCCGCTCCGGTTGAGAAGGCCAAGAAGACGGTTCGCGCCCGCCGCGTCCGCCAGGCGCCGGCCAAGGTCGTCGCCGCCGTGAAGAAGAACAACAAGCGTGCGGCCAAGACCGTTCGCCGCGTGGCCAAGGCGGCAACCGCGTCGACCGCCAACAAGATCGAAGGGACCAAGACCATGACCTATGATTTCAACAAGCTGTTCGCTGGTTTCCAGCTTCCGGGCGCAGACCGTTATCAGGACCTGATCGCCGAAGCCGGCGAGCGTGGCCAGAAGTTCGCCGCCAAGTCGCAGAAGACCGCGGAAGAGTTCACCGACCTCGCCAAGGCGAATGTCGAAGCGCTGGTCGAGGCCGGCCGTATCGCCGCCACCGGCGCCAAGTCGATCGGCCAGGACGTGCTCGCATCGGGCCGTGAGGGCATCGAGCAGGCCTCGGACGCGGTGAAGACCCTGGCCGAAGCCAAGTCGCCGACCGAGTTCTTCCAGATCCAGTCGGAACTGGCCCGCGCTTCGTTCGACCGCTTCGTCGCCGAAAGCTCGAAGCTGACCGAGCGCGTCGTGAAGCTCGCCGGTGAAGCGGCCCAGCCGCTCCAGAACCGCGCCAGCGTCAATGCCGAGCGCTTCAACGATCTGGTTGCCTGACCTCTCCCCTCCTGATTAGGCAACCCTGTTCGCGGCCGTCCCTAGCGTTTGTTAGGGGCGGCCGCTTTTCTTTTCGGGACAGTTGGAGCGTCGCACCTTGCGGGAACTATTGGCGTTGCCATATTTTAGGCTGCGCATGATCGATGACTTGATTCTGATGGCCGGTAACGAGCCGGACCGTGGCGACGGACTCGACGAGATCGAGACCGGCGTCGTTACGCGCACCCGGCCCAAGACCAAGAAGCCCAGCAATTACAAAGTGCTGATGCTGAACGACGATTATACTCCGATGGAGTTCGTCGTCCTTATCCTGCAGCGCTATTTCTCGATGGATATCGAGGATGCGACCCGCGTCATGCTCCAGGTCCACCAGCAGGGCGTCGCGGTGTGCGGCGTGTTCACTTACGAGGTGGCGGAGACGAAGGTCGCCCAGGTGATCGATTTCGCCCGCGAGAACCAGCATCCGCTTCAGTGCACGCTGGAGAAAGCCTGACCGCTTGTGAGTCCCCGCGCTTGCGCTAAAGCGCGTCAATGGACTCCATTCGCATCACCGGCGGGAAACGCCTCGAAGGCACAATCCCGATCTCAGGGGCCAAGAATAGCGCTCTGACGCTGCTTCCCTGCGCGCTGCTCACCGATGAGAAGCTGACACTGGCGAACCTACCGCGGTTGGCCGACGTCGACAATTTCTCCCACTTGCTCAACCAGCTCGGCGTCTCGACCAAGGTCGCGGGCGTGAAGAAGGGCGAGACAGGGCGGAGCATGACGCTGGAGGCGAGCGAGATCGCCTCGACCGTCGCACCCTACGACATGGTGCGCAAGATGCGCGCCTCGATCCTGGTGCTGGGCCCGATGCTGGCCCGTGCTGGCGAATCGACGGTCTCGCTGCCGGGCGGCTGCGCGATCGGCGATCGGCCGATCGATCTTCACCTGAAGGCGCTGGAATGCCTGGGTGCGGAGATCGAGCTGGCGGCGGGCTATGTGAAAGCGACCGCGCCGAAGGGCCGGCTGCCGGGTGGCGATTACAGCTTCCCCGTCGTTTCAGTCGGGGCGACCGAAAATGCCCTGATGGCGGCGGTTCTCGCGACCGGCCGTTCCCAGCTGTTCAACGCTGCGCGCGAGCCGGAAATCGTCGACCTGTGCAACCTGCTGGTCGCGATGGGCGCGAAAATTGAGGGCATCGGCAGCTCTCACCTCATCATCGACGGCGTCGAAGGGCTAAACGGCTGCACCTATTCGGTCATGCCCGACCGGATCGAGGCGGGCAGCTATGCCTGCGCGGCGGGGATCACCGGCGGCTCGATCGAACTGGTCGGGGCCAAGCCGTCGGACATGCTGGCGATCACCAACGCCCTCGATGCAGCGGGGCTCGATATCGAGACGACGGACAAGGGCATGAAGGTTAGCGCCAATGGCGGGCTCAAGCCGCTTGCCATCTCCACCGCGCCCTATCCGGGCTTCCCGACCGATATGCAGGCGCAGTTCATGGCGATGTTGTGCATGGCGCAGGGCGAAAGCTTTCTCGAGGAGACGATCTTCGAGAACCGCTACATGCACGTACCCGAGCTTCGCCGCATGGGCGCCAATATCGACGTGCGTGGCCGCTCGGCTATCGTCCATGGTGTGAACGGGCTTACCGGCGCGCAAGTGATGGCGACCGACCTGCGCGCTTCGATGAGCCTGGTTCTCGCCGGCCTTGCCGCCGAGGGCGAGACCGAAGTGCTGCGCGTCTATCACCTCGATCGCGGCTATGAGCGGCTGGAGGAGAAGCTCAGCGCGGTCGGGGCGACGATCGAGCGGGTGAGCGCGGGCTAATCCACCTTCGGTCCGCGAACACCGAGGATGCGGATCCGGCGCGGGTGGCCGCTGAGATCGGGCCAGTCAATGCTCTGCCCGGTCGACAACCCATAGAGCGCGGCGCCCATAGGCGTCAGGATCGAGATCCGCCCCATCGAAATATTGGCCTCCGCCGGCATCACCAGCGTCACCGTTCGCAGTTGGCAGCTCTTCTCGTCGACGAAATCGACCTCGGCGCCAAGCCGCACGACTCCTTCGGGAAGATTATGGTCGCCATGAATTTCCGCGCGCTCGATTTCCGCCAGCAGCATGGCCGCGACGACGGGATGATTATGCTCCGCCCGAAGCGCCAGATTGCCGACGATATCGGACTCGCTCTCGGTCAAATGGATGGGCGGGCGCGCACCGCCGCCCGTGAAGACGTCGTCCAACATGTTTCTCACTTCAGTCTTGGGTTGATAGTCAGCGATCCCCGGCGCCAGCCGTAGCGGGGCCGGGGTCAGACTCGCGCGGGAATCTGTCCCGAATGGACGACGAAGCGTCGAAAGGCGATATGAATTGCCATGATTGCAAGATGGGGCCTGCCACGCCGGAAGTCAAAGAGCGGATTAGAGAATGCGGACGAAGCGCCGGCTGGTTTCTTCGAACCCCTGGTGCCGGTAGAAAGCATGCGCTTCCTTGAGGCGCCGGTTGCTGGTGACCTCGACCATTCCGCATTTGGCGCTGGTCAGGCGCTCGACGGCCTGATCGACTAGCATTCGTCCGATGTTCTGGCCGCGGGCCTGCTCCTCGACCACCAATATCGTGATCCTGCCCACCGGCTTTTCTCGATGGATGTGCTTCTGGATCGTCAGGCCGCATAAACCTACGATCTCCTTGCCCAGTGTGGCAACGAGCGTGGGGGCTTCGATCTCTTTCAACCGTTTGCGGACGCCGGCCTCGGTGGTCTTGTGGCCGAGCAGCGCGATGAGCTCCGCTATCCGCTTGGAGTCGCCGGCTTTCGCCTCGCGGATGGCGGGCTTGGGCGGCGGCGGAGGCTCCGGCGCCTTGCGGGGCTTGCCTGCGCGCTTGGGCGCGGGCTGGCCGGCCGACTTTGCCCAGTCCGATACGGTTGCCTTGCGCAGGAATGCCTCGACCTCCTCTGCGCTGGCGCTGGGCCGTTTGCCATCGAGGCCGAGCACGGGATCGCCCTTGGCATTTTCAAGGCCGAACCTGCCGAAACCACGCTTCCCCGGTGTGCGAATTCGCGAGCGAACAAGCTTCAGCCCGCGGTTGCGCGCCATCTCGGCTAATTCATCGGCATCGAGGCTCACAAATTGTCCAACGCATGGAGCGTCAATCCGACCAGCCCGCCAACCAGCGTGCCGTTGATGCGGATATATTGAAGATCGCGGCCGACCGCGGATTCGAGGCGGTTGGTGATGGTTTGCGCATCCCACCCGCGCACCGTTTCGCTGACCAGCTTGACGATCGAGGAGCCGTAGCTCGCGGCCATGCCGGACACGGCGCGGCGGGCGAATTGGTTGATGGCGCCCTTCATCCGGGCGTCCTTTTCCAGGCTCTGGCCCATCGACTTCAGCACCTCGCCCAGCTTTCCGGCCATCGCGGCGTCAGGGTTGCGGGCCGCCCGGATCATCGCTTCGCGGCCCTTTTGCCAGAGCGTGTCGAGCCACAGCGACACGGACCGGTTTTCGAGCAGCTCCAGCTTCATCGCCTCTACCCGCTCCCGGGTTTCCGGCTTGGTCTGGAGATCGTTGGCCAGCTGCGCCAGCGCTTCCTCGATCTTGATGCGCACCGGATGCGCCGGGTCAGTGTGCATGTCGGCGGTCAGCTTCCTGAGGCCATCGACGATCGCGTCGGCCAGCTTGGTGTCGAGCGAGGCGAGCTTCAGCACCCAATTGGCCCGCTTGTGCACCATGTCGCGGA
>CAMPIY010000104.1 GCA_946886645.1 uncultured Sphingomonas sp. | reverse complement strand
GGCCAGGATATCTGGATCGCGCACTGGAACGGCAATGGCTGGGACACACCGGTCAACGCCGGTGACAATATCAACACCGACGCGGACGAATTTTGCCCGTCGCCGGCGCGCGGCAATCGCTTCTTCTTCGTCCGGGGCCATTTGCCCAGCGGGAACACCGACATCTATGTTTCGAAGCGGAATCCGAAGAGCGGGTTCGGACCGGCAAGTCCGCTGCCTGCTGGCGACGATGCGATCAACAGCCCGCAACAGGAATGGAGCCCGTCCTGGTTCGAAGCGCCCGACGGCCGGGAGTTCCTTTATTTCTCGAGCACCAGGTCGGGCCGGCAGCGGATCTATTACAGCGTCAATTTCGGCAATGCGCAGCTGGCCCCGGGAGCGGTCAACAGCTCGGCCGACGACGCACGGCCGAACGTCCGGCACGACGGGCTGGAGATCGTTTGGGATTCGACGCGGTTCGGGACTTTGGGCGGACCGGACATCTGGACGGCGAGGAGAAGCTCGGTCGACGATCCCTGGGGGGATGCAACGCATCTCGACGCGCCGATCAACAGTCCGGCGGGCGAATCGCGCGCCTCGCTATCGTGGGACGGAACGATGCTGATGTTCGGATCCACCCGGGCCGGCGAAGGTGGATCCGACATCTATCGATCCACCCGAAGCAAGGTGACCGGTCAATAAGGCTCCCCTGGGCGGCTCCCAATCGGTGGGAGCCGCCACTGCCCGGAGAGCCAACCGGACAGGCGGGCAAGATCGCAACTCCCCCCGCGCTATGCGGTCACTGCGATCGGCTCGCCATTGCGAGGGCTGCGGGGGCGGCCCTCGCAATTTCTTCGGGCCTCCGGCCTAATCCAGCGTGGTACGGTATTTCATCATCGCGAGACCGGCAACGATGGTGACGAACAGCGCCAGCGCGCCGAGACTTGGGGCGGCTTCGGCGATGCCAACGCCTTTCAGCATCGCACCCCTGACCACGCGGAGCATGTGGGTGACCGGGATGATCGTGCCGATCCATTGCGCCCAGTCGGGCATTCCGCGGAAGGGGAAGAGGAAGCCGGACAGCAGGATCGAGGGGAGCATGTAGAACATGCTCATCTGCATCGCCTGGAGCTGGTTGCGGGCGACGGTGGATATGAGGAAGCCTAGGCTTAGGCTGCCGACGATGAACAGGAACAGGCCGACGATCAGCGCCGCCCAGCCGCCCTGCATCGGCACGTCGAACAGCAGCCGTGCGACGATCAGGATGACGCTGGCCTGGATGAGGCCGACGAGGACGTAGGGGGTGAGCTTGCCGATCATCACCTCGATCGGGCGGACGGGGGTGGCGAGCAGCGTTTCCATCGTCCCGCGCTCGACCTCACGGGTGACGGCGAGCGCGGTCATCATGACGAGCGTCATCGACAGGACGATGGCGAGCAGGCCGGGGACGATATTGTAGGCGGTCTTGCCTTCGGGATTGTAGCGGCGCTGGATGACCACCTCGAACGGCGGAGCGGTGGGCGTTGCCGCCGCGATCGGTCCTTCGAGGTCGTGCATCAGCGCATTCTGGGGCAGCGAGGCGAGGGCGCCGATTGCGCCGCCGGTCGCCGCCGGGTCCGATGCGTCGGCCTCGACCAATATCTGGGCATTGTCGCGGCGGACGACGCGGCGGCTAAAGTCGCCGGGGATGGTGATGGCGAACTGGACCTTGCCGCGCTGGATGAGTTCGTCGAGCTCGGCCGGGTTGCGGGCGTCGGCGACGATCCGGAAATAGTCGCTATTGTCGAGCGAGGCGAGGATCGAGCGGGAGAATTGGCCCTGGTCCTGGACCAGCACGGCGGTGGGGAGATGCTTGGGATCGCCGTTGATCGCATAGCCGAACATCAACAGCTGGACGATCGGGATCGCCAGGATCATCGCATAGGTCAGCCGGTCGCGGAGCAGTTGGGTGAACTCCTTGGCGAGGATCGCCATGATGCGCGAGGCGGACAGGCCGTTCATGCCGCCTCGTCCTGTTTGGCGCCCTCGACGCGCATCAGGTTGATGAACACATCCTCGAGAGTCGGCGCGACTTCGCTCCAGCGGTAGGGGTCGCGGCGATGGCGCGCGATCGCGGCTTCCAGCGCTTTGCGGTCGGTGCCGCTGACGTGGAGGGTCTGGCCGAAGGGCGCGACCATGACGACGCCCGGCTTGCCGGTGAGGTCGCGCGAGAGACGGTCGGCGCGCGGACCTTCCGCCTCGAATGTAACGAGCTTCGATTGGGCGATGAGTTCGTCGGCCGTGCCGCGCGCGATCAGCTGTCCGTTGAAGATGTAAGCGATCTCGTGACAGCGCTCGGCCTCGTCCATGTAATGGGTCGAAACGAGCACGGTCATGCCGTCGTCGGCGAGGCGATGGATTTCGTCCCAGAAGTCGCGGCGCGCTTGCGGATCGACGCCGGCGGTCGGCTCGTCGAGCAGGAGCAGCTTGGGCTCGTGCATGACGCTGGCGGCGAGGGCGAGCCGCTGTTTCCAGCCGCCGGAAAGTTGCCCGGCGAGCTGCTTGCGGCGGTGCTGGAGGCCGAGCTTCTCCAGCGTCTCGTCGACCCGCTGGTGAACGCGGTCAAGGCCGTAGACGCGGGCGATGAAGTTGAGGTTCTCCTCGATGGTGAGGTCTTCGTAGAGCGAGAAGCGCTGGGTCATGTAGCCGGTCTTGCGCTTGATCGCCTCGGCCTCTCGCGGGAATTCGAGGCCGAGCACCTGGCCGCTGCCGCTGTCGGGGGTGAGCAGGCCGCAGAGCATCCGGAGCGTCGTCGTCTTGCCGGAGCCGTTGGGGCCGAGGAAGCCGCAGATGTGGCCTTCGACCACCTCGATCGAGACGTCCTTGACGGCATGATGGTCGCCGAAGCTCTTGTTGAGCCCGTCGACGTCGATCGCGAGCTTCACGGGAGCGGGACCACGTCTATCGGCTGGCCGGGGGCCAGGCGCGCGGGGCGTTCGGGTTTCGCTTCGACCAGGAAGACGAGCCGGTCGCGGGTTTCCCGACTGAAGATCACCGGCGGTGTGAACTCGGGGCGAGGGCTGACGTAGCTGACTTTCGCCCTGAGGCCGGCCGGGCAGCCGTCGCACGAGAAGCTGACCGCGGTGCCGGGCCGGTATCGTGCGATTTCGCCTTGGGGGACGTAAAAGCGCAGCTTGATCGCGCTGTCGGGGAGCAGGCTCAACACCGGCTGGTTGGCGTTCACCCATTCGCCCTGCTGGTAAAAGACCTTGTCCACGCGAGCGTCGGCGGGGGCGGCGGGCGAAAGCTGTCCGACGCGGATGGCGACTTCGCGAGCGCCGCCTTCGGCCTGCTCGGCCTGCGCGCGTGTGGCGGAGATTTGGGCGCGACGGGCGGCGGCGGTTTCCCGGGCGGCCGCGACGCGGGCATTGGCTTCGCGAAGTGTGGCTCGGGCAGCGTCGAGGTCCTTGCCGGCGACGGCGGCGGGATCGGTCCGGCGGACGGATTCGAGGCGGGCCAGGTCGCTTCGCGTGCGTTCGGCCGTTGCGGCGGCGGCTCGGGCTTCGGCCTCGGCCTGCTCGGCATTGGCCTGGGCAGAGGCGATCTGGGTGCGGGCGGCGGCGATTTCGGCGCGGGCCTGGTCGCCCTGGGCGGATAGGGTCGCGGGGTCGATGGAGAAGAGCGCGGTTCCGGCGGTCACGCGGGCGCCCTCCTGCGCGGCGATGGCTTGAACGGTTCCGGACACGGGCGAGGCGAGGTAAAGCTCTTCGCCCTCGATATAGCCGGACAGGTAACGCTCGCTCTCCGAGCGGCCGACCAACCACCAGATGAGGATGGCCGCTGCAACCAGCAGCAGGATGACGATGGGAAGGCGGCGCTTCATGGCTGCTGCTCCGGCCAGCCACCGCCCAGCGCCTTGAACAGCGCCACGCTATCGCGCGCGAGCGCGCCCCTCGTTTCGATCATCTGCTTCTCCACGGAAAGCCGCTTGCCCTGGTTCGTCAGCACCTCGCTCATCGTCACGAGGCCACCCTTGAAGCGGGTGCGGGACAGCGTTTCGGCCCGCGTCGCCGCATCGTGCGCGCGGGCGAGGTCGGCGAGGCGGTCGCGGTCGGCCTGGGTGCGGCTTAGCGCGTCCTCGACGTCCTTGAGCGCGGTCAGGACCGTCTTGCGATAGGCGATCAGCGCCTGCTCCT
Organism: uncultured Sphingomonas sp.; assembly: GCA_946886645.1. The sequence continues at coordinate 2,218 of CAMPIY010000104.1, read as the reverse complement.
GTTTCGCATTGGCCACGGCGATGTTGGCGCGGGCCTTGCCGCCGTCGAAGATCGGCCAGAGCAGGCTCGCGCCGAGCGAGTAGCTGCGGCTACCCCAGTCGAGCAGGCTGGCGAGCGCGGTGCTGACCAGCGCCGGCGCGGCGGTCAGGGAAATCTTCGGATAGAGGTCGGCGGTCGCGACACCGATGTCGGCGGTCGCGGCGGCGACCTCGCGTTCGGCCGCGCGGATGTCGGGGCGACGGCGGAGGAGGTCGGAGGGAAGGCCGGCCGGGATGGCGGGCGCAGCGGGGATGGCCTTGGTGGGCGACAATTCGGCAATCAGGGCTTCGGGAGTCGCACCGGTGAGCAGGCCGATGGCGTGGATTTGTGCGTCGGCCTGGGCGCGGAGCGTCGGAATTTCGGCGGCGGCAGTAGCCGCGTCGGATTTCTGCTGTTCGACGTCGATGCCGGTAACGAGGCCACCCTTGAAGCGGGCGCCGCGGAGCTGTTCCTCGCGCTGCTGACGGGCGAGATCGGCTTCGGCATTGGCGATGCGCGCCTGGACTGTGCGGAGCGTGAAATAGGCAATGGCGACTTCGGCGGCCGCCGTCGCCTGCAGGTCGCGGCGGGTCCAGACGGCCGCGCCGGTGCGCGCGCTGGCGGCCTCGATACCGCGCCGCGTCCCGCCGAAGAGGTCGATCTCCCAGCTGGCGTCGAGGCCGAGGCGGAAGGTGCTGAACTCGCTGCCGGGAAGGCCAAACGCGCCGCCGCTGCCTGGCGCGCCGGCGCCGGGTGGGGCAGGGATGGCGTTCTCGCTGATCCGCTGGCGGGTGGCGGATGCCTGGGCGTTGAGCGTGGGTAGGTTTCGCGCTCCTGCCAGTGTTTCGCGGGCGCGGGCCTCGCGGATGCGCGCCGCGGCGGACTGAACGTCGAGATTGAGGGCGATGGCCCGGACGATGAGGCTGTCGAGCTGGGGATCGCCGAATTGCCGCCACCAGCTGGCAAGCTCGGCGTCGCTGAGGCCCTGCGCATCGTTCGGCTCCGCATATTGCGCGGGGATCGCGACATCGGGCTGGCGGTAATCCGGTCCGACCGTCGTGCAGCCTGCCAGAAGCAAGGCGAGGAGGGCGGCGCGCCTTCTCATCGCGCCTTCTCCGTCAACATTCCCGCCAGCACCGTCTCACCATGCTGGGCGGCGAGCTTTGCCATATCGAGCGGCTGGCCGCCGGCGGGCTCGAGCGTTGCTTTCCACAATACGCCCATCAGCATGGGGCCCATCAGCGAGAAGGCCATCAGCCGCGCATCGCCCGTGCGAACCTCGCCGTGATCCTGTGCGCGCTCGATCAGGGCTTCGAGTGCGCTCAGCGCACCTGAGGCCACCTGGTCGTGCCAGATCTTGGCGAGGTCGGGAAAGTTGCGGGATTCGCCGATGACGATCTTGGCGACCGCGCCAACGGGAAGCCGGGCTGTCATCTCGGCGAAGTTGGCGAAAAACAATGGGACGATCTGCGCGAAGGGCAGCTCGATCTTCTCGGCCAACTCCCGGACCGCGGCGACGCGCGGCGCGACGGTGTCGCGGATGACGGCGCGGAACAGGTCGGCCTTGTCCTGGAAATAAAGGTAGAGCGTGCCCTTCGATACGCCCGCACGCTTGGCAATCTCATCGAGCTTGGCGGCAGCGAAGCCTTTCTCGGCAAACACTTCCAGCGCGGCCGCGCAAATCTCGCTCGGCCGATCTTCTGCCCGGCGCTGGAATTTGGGTTGCTTCACGAGTCGTTCCTAACTGACCAGTCAGTTATTTAATATGAAATCGGGACGCAAGCGGAATCTTCGAAAGCATGAAAAGGGCCGCCTTTCGGCGACCCTCGGAATTTCAGAAAATAGAGGCGCGGAGTAAACCCGCGCCGTCGGTCCTGTCGCGGCTAGCCGCGCAGGCCGTCCGGTTAATGACGTCTTTTCGCGCTGCTAACGATTGCTAATGCAATCGCTTCGCGGCGCTCGGCCTCATTTAACCCGTTCGACCTGTTCGAACTCGAGCTCGACCGGGGTGGCGCGGCCGAAGATCGAGACCGAAACCTTCACGCGGGCGCGATCGAAGTCGAGCTCTTCCACGACGCCGTTGAAGCTGGCGAAGGGGCCGTCCAGCACCTTGACTGCATCGCCGATTTCATAATCGACCTTGATCTTCGTCTTGGGCGCGGCGGCGGCGGTTTCGTCCTTGGTGTCGAGCATCCGCGCG
>CAMPIY010000103.1 GCA_946886645.1 uncultured Sphingomonas sp. | reverse complement strand
AACGCTTCCGGCCTTTCCTACCCGGCCTCGCTGCTTCTAAGCAGGCCCGATGCGCATCGCGATCCTCTGCAACGGCCGGACTTTAAGCGACTGGCAGCGACGAGCGATCGAGCTGATCGCGAAGGATCATGAGCTTTACCTGCTCGTCTGCGACGACCCGCCCTTGCCGCGGCGGCCAGTCCGGCACGGGCTCTACTACCTCCTCAACCTGCTAAGCGTCCGGAACCGTCTCACACGGCCCGTCCCCTTCCCGACCGGCGATTTCCGCATCGCCGGACGGATCGAGTTCACGCCGGACATGGACGGCGCGTGGGCATCGCTTCCGGACGATGCGCTCCGGTGGATCGCGGAGCAGCGGATCGACGCGATCGTCAAATTCTGGCTGACCCTCCTCCGGGTTCCGGACACGGACCGCCTGGCGGTGCCGATCCTTTCCTACCATCATGGCGATCCGCGCAGCTTTCGCGGCCGCCCCGCGGGCTTTCATGAACTGATCCAGGGCAAGCCGTTCCTGGGCCAGATCGTCCAGATATTGTCCAACCGGCTGGACTCCGGCGAAGTCCTCGCCATCGCCGAGAGCCGCATCGCCGAACAAAGCTATCGCCGGACCCTGATCGAAGCCTTCCGCCTCTCGCCGTTGCTGCTGCCCAAGGCGCTTTCGGCATTGAAGGATGGCACGCGTCTGCCGATCGAGCCGACCGGCCCCATGTACCGCCTCCCTTCGAACCTGGCCGTGATCCGTTTCGTCACCCAGAAGCTGGTCAGGCTGGCCCGCCGTCTCGCTTATGGCGCCTTCGTGGAAAAGCATTGGAGAGTGTCGCTGGTTGCCGCGACGGCAGGCGATCCGCTGGAGGCGATCGGCAAGGCAAATGCGGCGGTCGAGGGCTGGCGGACCCTGCCGGTCCGGCCGCCGCACCGCTTCCACGCCGATCCTTTCTACAATGGGGCCGACGGCTCAATCCTGCTGGAAGCGATGGACGGCTGGACGGGCAAGGGCGAATTGGTCCGCGTGACCGGCAACGGCCAGCGGGAAATCGCGGGAATGGCGGGCCATGTCTCTTATCCTGCAGGCGTCAGCGAGGGCGGACGTGACTATCTCGTTCCGGAAGTCTGCGGTTGGTCGCGGCCGGCGGTGTTCGCCATCGAGGGAGGCGAGGCGCGACGCGTCGCCGATCTCGACATTGACGAGCCAGCGATTTTCGACCCGACCTTGCTTCGCCATGACGGCCGCCTTTATTTGTTCGGCAATCGCCGCAGCGAGAAACCGTGCGTCCTTCGTCTCTGGTCGGCCGACGGCCTCTTCGGCCGGTTCGAAGAACATCCGGCGAGCCCGATCCGCATTTCGGTTCGCGGGGGACGAATGGCCGGCCCGGTGCATCGCTGGCCGGCCGGCCTCGTCCGCCTCGGCCAGGATTTCCCAAGCGGATATGGCGATGGCGTCATCGCCTTCCGGATCGATGAAATCGGCCCCGACCGCTATCGCGAGACGGAAATGGGCGCCGCCTCGTTCGACCGGGTGAAAGGCCCGCATACGCTGAGCATTCAGGACGATATGCTGCTGTTCGACTGGTACCGGGAACGCCTCTCGCCGTTCGCGGGGATCAGGCGGCTGATGAACCGCTTTTAGGGCAAGCTTGCCAGACGCCGCGCACTCGGCCTTAATGAAGACAGTCAACTGGGGCGCGGGGCATCCATGAGCGGAACGTCGGTATTGAGCTGGGACGAATATGAGGAGCTGTTGAAGCCCCTCACCAAGGAGCTCAGCGACGCGGCGCGCTGGATCCAGGAAACCGACCAGCGGGTCGTTATCGTGTTCGAGGGCCGCGACACCGCCGGGAAGGGCGGCTCGATCGACGTCTTTTCTCGGACGCTCAATCCGCGCCAGTGCAAGATCGTCGCCCTCTCCGCCCCGTCCGAGCGCGAGCGCGGGCAATGGTATTTCCAGCGCTACATGGAGCATCTGCCGACCAGGGGAGAACTGACCCTGTTCGACCGCAGCTGGTACAACCGCGCCGGGGTCGAAAAGGTGATGGGCTATTGCAGCGAGGAGGACACGGCCGCTTTCCTGAAGGCCGTGCCGGACTTCGAGCGGCACCTGGTCGAGGACGGGATTCTCCTGTTCAAATATTGGCTGTGCGTCGATCAGGACAAGCAGGAGGAGCGGTTCCGGAACCGGCTGGAGAATCCCCGTCGGCGGTGGAAACTTTCCCCCATCGATATCGAATCCCGGGCCCGATACGACGAATATACCGAGGCACGCGAACGGATGCTCGAGGCGACTCATACCGAATGGGCGCCCTGGACGCTGATCGATTTCAACGACCAACCGGTCGGTCGCCTAACCTTGCTCCGCGACTTCCTGGACAAGCTGCCCGACACCCACCTGCCAGTCGCCGACATCCCCTGGCCGGACATCGACGGCGAACCGCGAAAAGAGCGGTACAGCGTGCTGCAGCCGATCCCTTCCTATCGGACCAATTGACCCGATTGGCTTGCCATCCTCGCGAATTGGCCTAGCGTTCCGCCAGCGCTCCAACATGCCTAGGGGGAACGGGGTCATGCGCGCATCACGACTGATCATTCAGCTGGCGATCTATTACGTCGCCATCTTCGCCATCGTCTGGCTGGTCCTGCGAAGCTTTCCGCAGTTCAAATCCTACCTGCCGGTAGGGGGCGCGGAGCAGCTCATCAACACCTCGGGCAAGAGCAATGCCTTGCAAGCCGTGGTCGAAGCGGAAGCGGTCAAGACGCTCGGCCAGAGCATCGGCTGGCTCGCAACCGCGATCCTGGGCGCTCTGGTCACCGCGCTGCCCGTCAGCTGGGTCTATATGTCGACCCGCACGGCGGAAGAGTATGACCAGTCGCTGATCAGCTCGATCATCATCCTTCCGATCGTCGTCACCTCGATCGTCATCGTCGTCCAGCACAGCCTGGCTTTGGCCTTCGCGCTCGGAGGCATCGCCGGTGCGGTGCGCTTCAAGAACAGCCTCAAGAGCTCAGGCGATGCCCTCTACATCCTTCTGTCGGTTGGCATCGGTCTCGCATCAGGCATTGGCGCGGTCGAGCTCGCGCTGGTCATGTCGATCGGCTTCAATGTCTGCTTCGTCGCGCTGTGGATCAGCGAATATGGCGAGCGCGAGGGGATGAAGCGCTACATGGTCGACTTCGACGACGACGGGAAAGCTGCTCCTCCCCCACCGCCGATGCCGCCGGCCGGGCCCGCGATCTAGCCGATACACTTCTTGAAAACGCGGCTCTGGATCGATGCATCGGTCGCGATGTCGTCGAAAAAGCGCGAGAGGTAATTGAGGGCGCCGCGCCGCGTCCGGTCTTCCATGCCAGGGATTTGGCTGAACACGGCCTCGATGGCGGGTCGTTGCGTTCGAATGTCTGCGGCGGCCTGCAACGCCAACGCGTTGTGACGGCAATAACCCTGGTAAACGCGGCTTCGGACGCTTGAGATTCCAAACCCGTCCGGCGGCACCGCGTAGGGCGCATTGACCAGGCCGGAAAAGTCGAAGTCGTAAGGCACCGGCGCATAGTAGGCGCCGATGCCGGCCAAAAGGCGTCCATTGTGGCAGCAGCCCTCGCCCTCCGGTCCGGCGCGCATCGACCAGTCGAGGTTGCCGATCATATATTGAAACATGGCGAACCGCGCCGCCTGCCGGGCTTCGAGCTGAACCGATGGGATGCGATCGCCGACCCGCGCCTTTGTCAGCCCATTGCGGCGGGCTACGTCGTCGAAGTCTTCGATAAAGAAGCCGTAACGGCTCGTCAGCGGGCGGCCGTCCGGTTCGACATAATCGATGGTTGCCAGGCGCGCGCGGAAGCTGAGCGGGCTGATGAGGTTGAATATGCGATAAGCCGCATATTCCAGCAGGACATGCTGCTGAAAATCGGCCGACGAACGACAATGAGTCACCAGCTTCAGGCGGCGCTGCCCCGCGAACAGGGATGTCGCGGCAGGTGGTTTCGTGAAATCGACGCGCAACGGCGGGAAGCTGCAGGTCTCCTTCCTCAGGCGGGTAATGCCGCGCGGAGAGAAGCGGGCGGCATTGATGTCCGTACCACCGGCAAGGGCGATGGTCCCGTCAGCCGGGGCTCTCGACCGCTCCGCGCCGCGGGCAACGGCATTTATCGGGCCGCGTATCGTGAGGGCGATCGGCGTGTCGGCAGCAAACAGCGGGTTCGGCGGCGTCGCTGCCTCGAGCGGACTTGCAATGACAAGTAGCGGCAAGGCCCCAAGCCCATATTTCATCATTTTGCCCCCCATGATGGACCGGGCGGCCGGGGCACCGAATGGGCGGTGACCCGGTCACCGGCGATTTCCAGATAGGATGGAGTTCCCCCATAGGCCCGGCTGTTGCCGCTATCGACGCGCCACAGCCGCCCGCCGGCGGCCGAAACGGGCCCCGAAAGGGATGGCGTATGGGCCACGACGATGCGCTTCACGCCCTGCGATTTGACGACCAGGTCGATTTCCTCGTCGATCGTCGGCGGTGCCACCATCGGATTGGCCGATTGCGGCGGCACCATTGTTTCGTCGGATTCCGAGCGCGCTACCAGCCCACGATACCAAAGCGGACCATGCGGATCGTTGATGATCGATGTGGGCGACTGGTCGCGGGCCTTGAGTGCCAACTTTACGCGACCGTTGATCGTATCGACCGGCATGGCGGCATATGCCGAGCTGATGCCGCCATGCACGAACAGGCTATCGCCGAGCTTGAGCACCGCGCGGTTGTCCAATTCCCAGCGGCCGAGCTCGCCGTCGGGAAGCCACGCGGCCTGATATTCGACCATGCCCAGCGGCATCGTCGAAATCCATGCGGCGCGGATCGCCTCGGGCGTCATGGTGGGGGTTTTCGCGCGATAGGCTGCCTCGATGGCGGCCCTGTTGGCCTCATAGACCGTCTGCCGGCGTTGCTCCGAGTTGCGGTCGACGAAGGCCGCAAGCTCACCCGGGCTGGCATAGCGCATGTCACCCGTCATCATCATGGCTTCATGATTGCCGACCAGGACATAGACCTGCCCGCCCTTGCGCTTCGCCTCTCGCTGGAGCCGCATCAAGTCGCGGATGATCATGAGACTTTGCGGGCCGCGGTCGACGATATCGCCCATCTGCACGAGCACCGTCTTCCCGCCGCCCCAATGGCCCTTGGCATCCATGACGCCCGACGCCCGGGCGATCGCCTGCCACGCGTCATGATCGCCATGAAGGTCGCCCACGGTGACGATGCGTTCGGGTTGCGGCGCGCGCGCCGGAACGGCGCCCGGCAGGAGGGCGGCAACAAGGACGAGAATGGGCCAGACCCACTGCCGCATCGTCGGCACCCCCTGGCGAAACCGGCGTGAAGGGGCACCTGTTGCGCGACTTTGTCAAGCAACCGCGCTAGAAGGTCAGGCGTTGATCGTCCGCGGCGCCGTTCCGCGGCATCCGGCAAAGGAGCGCGATCCCATGCGTATTGCCAGATTCATCATCCTGCCCCTGGCCTTGATGGCCTCTTCCAGCGTGAGCGGTCAGGCGCCCGCGCTGATCGAGGTTCACCTGTCCAATTTCCGGTTCACGCCGAGGACCCTCGTGTTCGATCATGGCCGACCTTACACGCTGCGCATCGTCAACCGGGCAGGCGGGGGCCATGACTTCACGGCGCCCGAATTCTTTGCCCGGTCCAATATCGCGGCCGGAAGCCGGGGCCTGGTCGAAGGCGGCGAAGTCGAGGTGCCGCCGGGACAGGTCCGCGAGATCCGGCTAGTCGCCCCGCCCGCCGGCACCTACAAGCTGAAGTGCAGCCATACGTTCCACAAATTCTTCGGCATGTCGGGGACGATCATCGTCCGCTAAGGCGCGGGGACGCCTTGACTTTCCGCCACTGGTCTGTAGAGGCCGCGCCACGCTTCCTTCGGGAAGTACTCGTCCGAGACAGTCGGTGGGGCTTGCCCCTTAATTTCCGGCCTAGACGGGGAAAGGAATTCAGGAACGGGCCGCTTTATCGTCCCGGTCGTGCGCTGCAATATGCTGCGCCTCTCGATCCATCCCCCGGACAACTCGGAGATGCGGTTTCTACCGTAGCTCCAACCCTTTGCCGGATGGTCCGGCAGGGGGAACGTTTAGGAGTATGGCATGGATCGTTCGCAAAAAGCCGATCTGGTTGCCGAGCTGAAGAACGTCTTCACCGAGACCAGCGTGGTGGTTGTCACCCGCAATCTCGGCCTGTCGGTCGCCCAGTCGACCGACCTGCGCCTGAAGATGCGCGATGCCGGTGCCCAGTTCAAGGTTGCGAAGAACCGGCTTGCCCTGATCGCGCTCGAGGGCACGAAGTACGGACCGATCGGCGACATGCTGACCGGCCCGACCGCTTTGGCCACCTCGA
>CAMPIY010000102.1 GCA_946886645.1 uncultured Sphingomonas sp. | reverse complement strand
CCGGGTCGAAGCCGTCGATTTCGGACAGGCGAGCGTGGAAATAGCGGGCGAGCTTGAGCTTCTCGGTCTGGGCGGCGCGGAATGCGTCGATACCGGCAAGCTGGAGCGGGAGCCACAGGCGCAACGCTCGGAAATGGCGCGTGAGTTCGGGGGAAAGGTCGGCGGGCGAAGGCCCGACCTCCGACTCCCCCAACGGACGGATATAGTCGGCGCTGGCGCTGAACGAGGCAAGCAGGTGCCGCCGGTCGCGTACCAGCACCGCGCCAGTGCCGTAGGGCAGGAACAATGTCTTGTGAGGATCGAGTGCGACGCTATCGGCGCGTTCGATACCGCCAAGTTTCGTCTTGCCCTCGTCGCACAGCGAAAAGAGGCCGCCATATGCGCCATCGACGTGAAGCCAGGCTCCGTGGCGCGCGCAGACGTCGGCGATCTCGTCGAGCGGGTCGATCGCGCCGGTGTCGACCGTACCGGCGCTGGCGACCACCAGCCACGGGCGGATGCCGTCGGCGGCGTCGCGGGTCATGGCCTCGTCAAGGGCTTGCGGCGACATGCGCAGTCGCTCGTCCGTCGCGATGACCCGGCGCGGCGCCTTGCCCCGTCCGGCGATGTGCAGCGCCTTGTCGACGCAATAATGGGCAAAGCGCGTGCGGTAGATGGCACCGCCGCCATCCTCGTCACGCGCGTCGCGGGCGGCGACGATGGCGGTCAGGTTGGCGATGCTCCCGCCCGACGTCAGCGTCCCCGCGCTGTCCTTGGGAAAACCGACGACCTCGGCGAGCCAGGCCGTGCAGGCATTTTCCAGCCGGACCGCGCCGGGGCTGGCCGACGCGAAGCCCGAATATTTGTTGGTTACGGCCGCGATGAAGTCGCCGATCGCGGAATGGAACAGCGCACCGCCGGGGATATAGGCCATGAAGCGCGGGCTGGTGGTGGTGAAGCCCGGCCGTTCGACGCATTGGGCGAGGTAATCGAAGATTTCCGAAGCCTCGCGGCCCTGCAGAGTAAATTCCGGGTCAAGGAGTTGGGCGAAGACGTCGGACCAGCGATTGTTGGCCGGTGCGTCGGGAATTTCTTCGAGGTAGGCGAGCGCATGATCGAGCGCTTGCTGCCCCAATTGCTGCCGCTCGCCGGAGTCCGGTTCGAGCGGGCGCATCGCCTCCTTGAGCGCGACCAGTTCCTCCCGCTGCGCCTTGAGGCTCAACGGGCGAGCAGCCGCGCCGCGTCGGCGGCGTGATAGGTGAGGACGCCGGTCGCGCCGGCGCGCTTGAAGGCCATCAGCGTTTCGAGGATGAGGTCGTCGCGGTCGCCGGCGCCGGACTGTGCGGCGGTTTCCAACATCGCATATTCGCCGCTCACCTGATAGGCGAAGGTCGGGACGCCGAACTCCCGTTTCACAGCCGAAACGATATCGAGATAGGGCAGCCCCGGCTTCACCATCACCATGTCCGCGCCTTCGGCGATGTCGAGCGCTACCTCGCGCAGCGCTTCTGCGCCATTGGCCGGGTCCATCTGGTAACCGCGCTTGTCGCCCTTCAGCAGGCCGCGCGACCCGACCGCATCGCGGAAGGGGCCGTAGAATGCGGAGGCATATTTGGCGGCATAGGCCATGATCGCGACCTCGGTATGGCCCTCGCGCTCCAGCCCGGCACGGATCGCTCCAACGCGGCCGTCCATCATGTCGGAGGGCGCGACGATATCTGCGCCCGCTGCCGCCTGGACCAGCGCCTGCTCGACCAGCACGGCGCTGGTTTCGTCGTTCAGGACGCGGCCCCGATCGTCGGTCAGGCCGTCATGCCCGTGCGCCGTATAGGGATCGAGCGCCACGTCGGTCAGAACGCCGACTTCCGGTACGGCGTCCTTGATCGCCCTGATCGCGCGGCAGATGAGGTTGTCCGGGTTGAACGCTTCGCGCGCGTCTTCGCTGCGCAGGTTCGCGGGCGTGTTCGGGAACAAGGCGACGCACGGGATGCCGAGATCGCGGGCCTCCCGCGCCTTCTCCGCCAGCCGGTCGACCGACCAGCGGCTGACTCCGGGAAGCGTCGCGATTGGCTCCTCGCTGCCCTTCCCCTCGCAGATGAACAGCGGCCAGATGAAATCACTGGGATGAAGGCGGTTCTCCGCCAGCATCTCGCGTATCCACGGCGCGCTACGGCCGCGCCGCATCCGGATCGCGGGAAAGGAAGCCTGAGTCATGGCCCGCCCTTATCAGGCTGCCCGTGGCCTTCCAATCGCCAGTTCGCGAAGGTGCAGAACGTCGTCGAGCAATGCGGCAGCGGTGACTTCCGCCCCTGCCCCCGGCCCTTGGATCACCAACGGCTGGTTCCGGTAGCGGTCGGACCAGATGGCGACGCGATTATCCGTGCCGCCGCCCCCGTGGAGCGCATCCTTCGGGCAGAGCGTCTCCAGCCCGACGCGGGCGCGGCCATCTTCCAGCCGGGCGACGAAGCGGAGGCTGCATCCTTCGAACCGCGCCGCGGCGAGCCGAGCGGCGAGCGGCTCGTCGAGCAGGTGGAGGTGGGCATCGACTTCGGATCCCGGGAGCGCGGCAAGCTCGGACGGCACCAGCGATCCGACCTCGACCTCGCCGCTTTCGATCGCGAAGCCGGCGGCGCGGGCGAGGATCAGGATTTTGCGGCGGACGTCCTCGCCCGACAGATCCTCGCGCGGGTCGGGTTCGGTGAAGCCCGCGTCGCGTGCTTCCCGCACCAGTTCCGAGAAAGGCCGGCTGCCGTCGAACGCGTGGAACAGCCAGGCGAGCGAGCCGGACATGACGCCGGCGATGGCGTGGATATGGTCGCCGCCGGCGCGAAGCTCTCGGATCGAGCGGAGGAGCGGCAGGCCCGCGCCGACCGTGGCCCGGTCGCCGAAGCCGGTGCTGCTCCCGGCGCATGCCTCGTTGATGGCCTGCCATTGTGCGAGCGAGGTCCCGGCCGCCAGCTTGCAGGCGGTGGCGACATGGATACCGGCGGCGAGGCAGGCGGCGTGGCGCGCCGCCGTGCCCGCGTCTGCGGTCGCGTCGATCAGGATGCGGATGCCCTCCTGGCCTAGGGCGGCGATGGCGTCGCTCTCCGCATTGGCCTGCCTTGCCGCGCCGGGCAGGCGGCCCGCGCAATCGAGCGGGTCGAGACCCTGCGGGTCGTGCAGCGCCAGCCTGGTGTTGGCGGCGTAGACAAGCCGGAGCTGCTCGCCGAAACGGGAGCCCTGCCAGTCGGCAAGGCGGCGAAGGACGGCCTGGCCGACCGTGCCGCTGCCGAGCAAGGCGATGCGTGCGATAGGCTGACTCATCGACAGGCCTCCTGAAGATCGGCCACGCGCGACGCGCGGTCGAGTGCGTTGGTGAGGTCGGCCGAAAGATCGGCGAGGTCTTCGATGCCTACCGACAGGCGGAGCAGGCCGGGACCGATACCCGCCGTCCGCTGCGCCTCCTCGCTCATCGCCGCGTGGGTCATGGTCGCGGGATGGGCGACCAGGCTTTCGACGCCGCCCAGAGACTCGGCGAGGGTGAAGCAACCGAGACCGTCGACGAAGGCGCGCACGGCCGCCTCCCCGCCTGCCAGATCGAACGACAGCATCGCCCCGAAGCCGTCCTGTTGGCGGGCGGCGACTGCATGGCCGGGATGTGTCGAGAGGCCGGGGAAATGCACCGCGTCGACTGCGGGGTGCTCGAGCAACAGCTCGGCCAGCGCGGCCGAATTTTCCTGATGGATGCGCAGCCGGGCCTCAAGCGTGCGAAGGCCGCGCAGCGTCAGGTAGCTATCGAACGGTGAGCCCGTCAGGCCCAGCGCGTTCGCCCACCAGCCGATTTGCTCATGGACCGCCGCATCGCGCGAGACGACCGCGCCGCCGACCACGTCGCTATGGCCGTTGATATATTTCGTCGTCGAATGGACGACGATATCCGCGCCATATTCGATCGGCCGCTGCAGCACCGGCGAGAGGAAGGTATTGTCGGCGGCAACCAGCGCGCCCACGCCTTTCGCCGCCGCGATCGTCGCGGCGAGGTCGGTGATCCGGAGCAGCGGGTTGGAGGGCGTCTCGATCCAGACCAGTGACGGCCGCCGATCGATCGCGGCGGCGAGCGACGCCGGGTCGGTGAAGTCGCAGCTGTCGAGCGTGAACGCGCCCTTCGCCGCCAGCGCGTTGAACAGGCGCCAGCTGCCGCCGTAGCAATCATGCGGGACAAGCAGGCGGTCGCCCGGGTCCAGCAGCGCATGAAGGACGACGCTGATCGCGCCCATTCCGGTCGCGGTGACGATGCCGCCTGCCCCGCCTTCAAGCGACGCCAGCGCCTCGCCGAGCTGATCGCGGGTCGGGTTGCCGCTGCGCGTGTAATCGTAGCGGCGCTTCCCCCCGAACCCGTCGAAATTGAAGTTGGCGGACAGGACCAGGGGCGGCGCGACCGCACCATGGGTCGGATCGCAATCGATCCCGGCGCGGACCGCGCGGGTGGCAAGGGACAGGGTCATCGGGAAAGCTCCAGCGTATCGAGAAAACAAGTGATGATTGCGCCGACCTGCGCCTCCTCTTTCAGGAAAGCGTCATGGCCGAAGCGGGATGAGATGCGGTGCAGGGCCGCGCCGGGGACGCGGGCGGCCATCCGCTCGATGTCGGCGGCGGGGACCAGCGCGTCGCTGTCGACCGCGACGAGGGTCAGCGGCAAGCCAATCTCCGCCGGGTCGATCCGGTGCAGGTCGATCGATTCCGACAGGCGGCGATAGGCAAAGCCGTTCATCCGCTCCGAGTGGCGCGCGCCCTGGGCCGCCAGGTAATCCTGCGAGGCGACGCGGACCACAGTGTTGCGGATAGTTGGCTCTTCCGCGAACCGGTCGGCGAATTCTTCCGCCGTGCGATAGGTTAGCATCGCCATGGCACGGGCCAGCGCCACGCCCGACGCCATGTCCCCATGCCGCTCACCCAAAGTGATGACGGCACGCTGCAGCGAGCGGCAGGCGCTGGCGAAGGGGTGCGGCCGATCCGAGGCGCTGATCGCCAGCAGGGCGCCGATCCGCTCGGGGTAGCGGGCGGCCCAATGCATGCCGACCATCGCGCCGTAAGAAGCGCCAATGAAGGCAGCGACCTTATCGACGCCCAAATGATCGAGCAGCTGGCGGAGCGCTTCGGCCTGGTCCGCCGGATCGATCGGAAGCGAAACCTGGCCATCCGACCCGAACCAGTCGAACGCGAGGATCTGGAAACGCGACAGGTCGAGGCTGGCCGCCTGCGATTGCCACCATCCTGCTTCCGGAAAATCGTAGGAGGCGAGCACATGCCGTCCCGCGGAAATGCCGCCCGCGACGACCAGCAGCGGCGCTCCCGGGGGCCCGGCCAGCTCATAAAGCAGCCTGCTGCCACCGACGCCGCCATGCCGGAGCGGCACGATGAGGCGGAGCTCATCGCGAATCGCCGCGGCCGGTGCGGCTTCTGTTCTCGCTTGTTCGGTCAGTTTCATCGTCACCCTCGCCAAATTCCTCCAGCGAGGCATGCGGGGTGACAAACAGCATAAGGTCCCACCTTGGATGCGGTGAGCCTCAACCATCTGCCGGTGGACACTCAGGTCCCCGCAGGACTTGGCACCATTGGAGAGAGCTTTCGCTTGCTCCTGGTTGCCCCGGCGTCTTCGGGCCTGTCCCTCAGCCGGTCTCGATGGATGAGCGCCAAATGGAGCGAAGCGGACGGCGAGTCAATTGGGCGGGGTGGATAGCTTTGCTTGGCCCAAGCATTGAGCATCGATGAACGATGCACTCCCGAAACGGGCGACCCTGGTCGTCAATGCCATGAGCCGGCGCGGGGCGGCTGTTTTCGACGAGGCGCGCGACAAGCTTCAGGCGGCGGGGGTGAAGCTGATCGATGCCCATGCGGTTCAGAATCCCGAAATCATGGAGCCGGTGGTCAAGGCCGCCATCGCCAAGTCGCCGATGGTGATCATCGGCGGCGGCGACGGCACGCTATCGTCCACGGTCGACTATTTCATGGGGAGCGACACGGTGTTCGCGGTCCTGCCGCTGGGCACCGCCAACAGCTTCGCGCGGACACTGGGCCTGCCGCTGGACCTCGATGGAGCGATCGACGTGATTGCGAAGGGGCGGCGCAAGCGGATCGACCTTGGGATGATCGACGGCGATTATTTCGCCAACGCGGCCGCGCTGGGCCTCAGCCCGCTAATCGCCGACACCGTGCCTCATGGGCTGAAAAAATATCTGGGCATGATCGGATATTTGATCTGGGCCGCGCGGGTGGCGTTCAAGTTCCGGCCGTTCAAATTGCGGATCACGCTGGACGACGGGACGGTGGTGAAAAGCTGGGCGACCGAGGCGCGGATCGCCAATGGCACACACCACGGCGGGGTCGAGCTGGTCGAAGATCAGGCGCTCGACAGCGGCGA
>CAMPIY010000101.1 GCA_946886645.1 uncultured Sphingomonas sp. | reverse complement strand
CCGCGCTGCCCGCGCCATTGTCCGACGCGCCGTCGCCCGCGACCCAGCTGTCGAAATGGGCGCCGGCCATGACATAGCCGGCCTTGGGATCGGTGCCGGGAATGTCGGCGATGATGTTGTTGGCGTTGCCGTCGCCGTCGACGAAGCGGACGTTGCTGGTCAGCTCGACCGTCGGTGCCGGCCCGATCTTCGCCAGGCGCGCAAGACGGCGATAATCCTCGGCCGCCACTTCCAGCACCGGCAGGCTCAGCGTCTCGCCGATACCGTAATTATAGCCCTCGCCGTGGACCAGCAGCCCGTCGCGATAGCTTTTCTTGATCCAGGCGACCGCACCTTCCGCCTTCAGGAACGCGTCGAGCTCCTTCGGGAAATCGCGACGCTGCTTGCGCTTGTTGACCGCGTCGGGATCGTAGTCCGGAAGGTGGTAACTATCGTCTTCCTTGATGTCGGCGTCGGTCAGCCGCTTGAACGCGGGTTCCTTGGGCTCGCCGCTTTCGGTGTCGGGCAGAGTCACCATCACGATCTTGCCGGCCAGCTTGCCATGCCAGGCGGCGAAATGCTCGCGCTTCGATATCGGCGCGACAATCACTTCGGCGCGGATCGTGCCGTCGGTCGGCGGCGACCAAGCCATGGGAATGGCCGTCATCTGCACGCGGCGCGGCGTCACCATCACGGCCGACGAGGAAACAATCTCCCAACCGCGGCCGAACAGGAACGGTTCGCGATGAATGTTGGTCAGCCCGTAGCTCTGGAACTTGTCGATCGCCCAATTCTCGGCGCGCGTCATGTTCGGCGAGCCGGTGAGGCGCGGGCCGATCCCGTCCATCATTTCCGATGCGGTCAGCATCACCTGGCTGCGGTTCAGCCCTTCGTCGATGATGCGCGCGGGTTCCGACTGCGCCGAAGCAGCGGAGGCGGCGAACAGGATCAGGCCCGACGAAACGAGCAAACGGGTCTTGGAAAACATGACATCCCCCCAAAAAGGCTAAGCACCAAGGCTTAGCGGGCGGGCGGTTCCAGCCAACCATTGTTTCGACGAACGGCGGAAATGGCTCTGCTATGCGGGTGGGCTTGGCGGCGGCGGGAATTTGCCGCACCAAGCTCCGCATGGGTGAGCAGACCGCATCGTCGACGACCAATCCGCTGGTGGAGGGCTATCGCTCGCTCCGGGATCGGCCGGATCGGGCGGTCGATCTGGCTCGCGAAGCCCTTGCGGTTCGGCCCGATGCTCCGGCAGCGCTTCGACTTCTGGGCCTTGGCCTTCGTGCGACCGGCCTGGCGGACGAGGCGGCGGACGTCGAGCAGCGGGCCTTCCATGCCGCCACCCAGGACCCGGTCCTGCTGAGAGCAGGCGATGCGCTGGTCGCCGGCCGGCTTCATGAAGCCGAGCCGCCGTTGAAGGACAGGCTTCGCCGCGACCCCTACGACTATAGCGCGATGCGGATGCTGGCCGAGCTCGCCGCCCGGATCGGACGAGTCCACGATAGCGAAAACCTTCTCCGCCGAGCCATCGAATTGGCGCCCTCGTTCCAGGCGGCGCGCGCCAACCTCGCCACCGTCCTCTATCGCCAGCAACGCTCCGCCGAGGCCATCGAGCAGCTGGACCTGCTCGCAATCGACGGCGACGGCGACGGCGCCGACGCGCACCTCAATCTCCGCGCCGCCGCCTTGGGCCGCATCGGCGGATATGAAGAAGCCATCGCCATCTACCGCGACGTGCTCGGCCGTCATCCGGACCAGCCGAAAATCTGGATGAGCCTGGGCCACCTGCTCAAAACTGTCGGCGAGCAGGAGGAGTCGATCGCGGCTTACCGTCGGGCGATCGCACTGGCGCCCGGGCTTGGCGAAGCCTGGTGGAGCTTGGCCAATTTGAAAACGGTCGAGTTCGACGACGCGGATATCGCCGCGATGGAGGCCGCGCTCGACGATTCCGCACTGAATGCGGATGACAAGCTCCACCTCCATTTCGCGCTCGGCAAAGCGAATGAGGACCGGCGGGACGTGGAGCCGGCATGGACCCACTACGAGGCAGGGAATGCGATCCGCTCGGCCCAGCTGGAGCACGATCCCGATCGCATCGACGAGCTCGTCGATGGCAGCATTTCGATCATGACCCCGCAATTCTTCACGGAGCGTGAAGGCCAGGGCTGCCTGGCGTCCGACCCCATCTTCGTCCTCGGAATGCCGCGCGCCGGATCGACCTTGATCGAGCAAATCCTTGCCAGCCACAGCCAGGTCGAAGGCACGATGGAGCTGCCGGACATCATGGCCCTCGCCCGCCGGCCCGGGGAAGGGAGGAAATATCCGGAATGCCTGGCGGGCCTCGATTCCGAAGCGCTGAAATCGCTCGGGCAGGAATATCTCGACCGCACCAGCATCCAGCGCAGCCAGGGAACCGCCTTCTTCGTCGACAAGATGCCCAACAATTGGCTTTACGCCGGTTTCATCCGGCTGATCCTGCCCAACGCGAAGATCATCGACGCCCGGCGCCATCCGCTCGATTGCGGCTTCTCCAACTTCAAGCAACATTTCGCGCGCGGGCAGAGTTTTAGTTACGACCTGACCCATATCGGCCGCTTCTATGCGGACTATGTGCGGATGATGGCCCATCTCGACGAGGTTCAACCCGGCAAGGTCCATCGCGTCATCCACGAGCGGCTTGTCGAAAGTCCCGAAACGGAAATCCGCGCGCTGCTCGCGTTTTGCGACCTCGATTGGGAGGACGCGTGCCTCAGCTTCCACGAAACCAAGCGACCCGTGCGCACGGCCAGCAGCGAGCAGGTCCGCCGTCCGCTGAGCAGCTCGGGCTTCGATCAGTGGAAACCGTTCGAACAGTGGCTCGATCCGCTCAAGGAAGCGCTTGGCCCCGTTCTCCGGCATTGGGATGATGCGCCGCGGCCATAGGCATTGCGAAATCGTAACACTCTCGTGACGAAAGCCGATTGACGGGCGCGGAACGGCATCACAGTCTCTTTGTATTCCAACTGGGGGAATATCGATGACCGCTAGCCGTTCGTTTGCCCGCCGAGCCTGTGGGCTGTTTCTTGCGTCCACCGCACTGCTCGGCACGGGCGCTTATGCTCAGGATGCGGCCGCGGGGCAGCAGGCTCCGGCAGCGCAGCAGCAACCCGACGGCGAAGAGATCGTCGTGACGGCGACGAAGCGCGAGGAAAGACTTCAGGACGTTCCGATCGCGATTACGGCGATCACGACGAAAACGCTTGAAGACCTGCAGGTCAACGACTTCAACGATTACGCCCGTCTTGTCCCGTCCTTGTCGTCCAAGGCCGGCGGCGGCGGCGGCAGCGCCGACGGCCCCGGAACCAACAACGTCTATTTCCGCGGCGTCGCCAGCGGCGAGAACGCCAATCACAGCGCGTCCCTGCCGAGCGTCGGCACCTATCTGGACGAGCAGCCGATCACGACGATCCAGGGCGCGCTGGATATCAACATCTATGACATTGCCCGGATCGAAGCGCTCGCCGGCCCGCAGGGCACCTTATACGGTGCGTCGAGCCAGGCCGGCACCATCCGCATCATCACCAACAAGCCCGATCTCAGCGACACCTATGGCGAGATGACGCTGGAAGCCAACAAGGTCGCCCATGGCGACTGGGGCTATTCGGGCGAAGGTTTCGTCAATTTGCCGATTTCCAGCAACGTCGCCGCGCGCGTCGTAGGCTGGTACCGCCGCGACGGCGGCTACATCGACAACATCCGCGGCGAGCGGGTGATGCGGGAGGTCGACTCCGACGGGCCGACCGGTAATACGCTGACCCTCGACAATGACGATTTGGCCGAGGACAATTACAACGACGTCACGACCTATGGCGCCCGCGCCGCGCTGAAGGTCGACCTCAACGACAATTGGACGGTCACGCCGCAGATCATCGGCCAGGTCCAGAAGGCCGATGGCTCTTTCGCCGAGGAGCGCGATCTCGGCCACTACGAGACCATGCAGTTCAACCCGGAGAAGCTGCGCGACAAGTGGTTCCAGGCGGCACTGACCGTGGAAGGGAAGATCGGCAACTTCGACCTGACCTATGCCGGCTCCTACATGAAGCGGCGGGTCGATTCCGACCTCGATTATTCCGATTACGCCTATTTCTACAACGAGCTGACGACCTACGGCGCCTATTGGTATGACAACGACTTCAATCCGATCGTTCCAAATCAGCTGATCGAAGCCACCGACCGCTACACCAAGCAGTCGCACGAGATCCGCGTTGCATCGCCGGCCGAAAATCGGCTGCGGCTCGTGGCGGGACTGTTCTACCAGCGCCAGGAACATAATATCGAGCAGAACTACATCATCCCCGGACTCGCCGATTTCCTGGTCGTCGACGGCACCAACGATGTCTGGTTCACCAAGCAGCTTCGCGTGGATCGCGACTATGCCGCCTTTGGCGAGCTTTCATTCGACATCACGCCCAAACTGACCGCGACCGCCGGTGGTCGCTGGTACAAGTTCAAGAATTCGCTGGTGGGCTGGTTCGGTTTCAATAACTTCACCGATGACGGGATCGGTTACAGCAGCAATCCCGACTATCTTTGCGACGGGCCACCGGTCGTCGACGGTTCGCCCTGCACCAACCTCGACAAGAGCGTGAAGGACAGCGGCTTCGTCCATCGCCTGAACCTCACCTACAAGCCGAATGACGACATGCTGTTCTACGCAACCTGGTCGCGGGGCTTTCGTCCGGGCGGCGTCAACCGGCGCGGCAGCTTCCCGCCTTACAAGGCGGATTATCTGACCAATTACGAAGTCGGCACGAAAATCAGTTTCGGCCGGGGAGCCCACTTCAACCTGGCCGGCTATATCGAGGATTGGGACGACATGCAGGTGTCGCTCCTCGGCGAGAATGGCCTGACCGTGGTCCGCAACGTCGCAAAGGCGCGCATTACCGGCCTGGAAGCCGACCTTTTGTTGCGGCCCATGCGGGGAATGAGCTGGAGCACCGGCGTCTCCTACAATCATGCCGTTTTGCGGGAAGACTTCTGTTTCGATGAACTGGCGGTCGACTGTCGCAATGCCGGCTTCTTCGGCAACGTGGATTTGCTGGCCGAAAAGGGCGACAAGCTCCCGCTGACCGCCCCCTGGAAGGGCAGCAGTCAGCTCCGCTACGAATGGAGCCTGCGGCCCGAGATGAAGGCCCATGTCCAGGGCGTCGTCACCTATGAAGGCAAGCGCAAGCGCGACCTTCGGCCAGGCATCAATGACATCTACGGCAACCTGGATGCTTATACCGAGGTCGACCTGGGCGCTGGCGTTGAAACGGGACCATGGTCGGTCGACCTCTACGTCAAGAACCTGTTCGACGTGCGCGGCCAATTGTCGAAGGGCATTCAATGCCGCGAGGAGGTCTGCGGCGATTCGATCGACGGCACGGCAAGCGACGGCAAGATTTACACGGTGGTCAGCCGGCCGCGGACGATCGGCCTCCGGATCGGGCGGAAATTCTAGCCGAACCCACCGAGCGCAGCGTGGCGATTGCCTAGCAATCGATAGCAGCGCGTAGAGATGGGAAGGCCGGCCAGCCTCGCTTGCGAGGACTGACGTCACGGGATTTAGTCCCGTGACGGCCTACCAAGTCGCGGCGGGTTTCATTTTGCTACTTTCCTTTGCCGCCGCGAACGGCAATGAGACGCCATGATCTATTTCGAAGATTTGGAAGTCGGGGCCGAAACCACCTTCGGCCATTACGATGTCACGCGCGAGGAAGTGCTCGAGTTCGCCCGGAAATACGACCCGCAACCGTTTCACCTGAGCGACGAGGAAGCGGCGAAAACCCATTTCGGTAGGATCGCCGCATCGGGCTGGCACACATGCGCGATGACGATGGCGGTGATCGCGCGCCATGTCGTCGCCGATGAGCAAGCCGGACTCGGGTCACCGGGCGTCGATGAACTGCGCTGGCTGAAGCCCGTCTATCCGGGAGACCGGCTGACGGTGAAGGGCACGATCGTCGAGAAGACGCCGTCCCGGTCGAAGCCGCAGATCGGAAGCTTCCGTACCCAGACGACCGTCACCAACCAGGACGATGTCCCGGTGATGCGCTTCACGTCGATCGTGTTGATGCAAAGACGGCCGGCGGATTAACCACCGGCCGCTTCTGCCTTAGTCGTCGCGGCGGTCGTCCCGGCGGGACTGCTGCCTGATCCGCACGCCTTCACGCCGGCTCTCTCTGCGCTCGACGCGCTCCGGACGCCTCTCGTCACTCCGGCGAACCTGGGTCGACCGAACCACCTGGGCAGGCTGGCTGACATGGGTGTCCGCGCTCCGCTGGCGGATCCGCAGGCCCTCGCGATTGCGGTCGCGACGCGACTCCCAA
Organism: uncultured Sphingomonas sp.; assembly: GCA_946886645.1. Next base: position 56 of record CAMPIY010000101.1, on the reverse strand, counting down.
TAGCGGCGCTGGCTGTCCGTCCAGCGATGGCGATGACCGTCGCGCGAATAGACGTA